>RPQH01000143.1 GCA_003820375.1 Ignavibacteriota bacterium | reverse complement strand
GCCATTTACTAAAACCGCCGCTTCACGACCTAACAGATCATAAACTTTTAACACCACATTTGTTTGTTCGGGTATTGCAAAGTTAATTTTTGTAGCAGGATTAAATGGATTTGGATAGTTTTGTGATAGTGAATAAACCGATGGAACTACGCCATTATTATTTATTACTAAAACAGGAAAATCAACCGGAATAATATGATGTAACCTGTATTTGTTTTGCTTGGTTACAACGATATTGACCATACTTCCCTGGTTAAACGTACCTGATAACTGAATGTTCAGTGGAGCACCTATTGCGGCTGCTCTGCCAATTATAACACCATTACAAGTTAAAGCAACAAATGAGCCTGAATCTGCTGTAATAGTAATCGAGGTATCATTCTGTCTGATGAATGGAGGATGAGTTACATTTAATGCAGTTGGTACCTCAGAATAAACTGTCTGGAATGCATCTCCAAGATGGTGGAAGAGATGATATGTAACTAATTTATTGTTTGTATTATAAGGCCAGCTTGACTGTGCAAGAAAAATTTTTCCTGCACAATTGCCAAAAGCAGGTTTTACATCCCTTGATAAAGGAGTAGTGCCGTAGCCTGGCATGAAGTTAGGCCACAAATTATCCATCATCCCCCATACATATGTATCGTTAACAAATGAATATGATGTTTCAGATGCTGCAATTAAACCTAATGCACCTGAATTTTGATTATTATATTTATATCTATGGAATTTTTCTGCAAAGCACTCACTGCCGTTATTATACTTTCCTGTCAAACAATTGATTGACAAAACAAAACAAAGATCAGTATTGGTTAAACCGTTAATACTGCTGCTGTTATAAGATGGTTCACCCCAGCCGGAAGTAGAGCCATGATCTCTATGCATCATCATAAAAGCTCCGTTGTTTATTGCATTATTGACCATTGCAGCCGTTCCCCCTGACCAACCTCCAAGGATATTAGGAGTTGCAGGGATATAATTCAATCCGTTCGGCCCAAAAAAGTTAACTACTGTTGCAGTATTAGTTGCTGTAGACCAGATTGTACCGGGCGATCCTGAATATATTGCATTTATTCGAACCGGTAATTTATTTTGTACATTTTTCCAGAAACCGCCTACTACTTCTGAACATATCTGAAACCATCTTTCTGTTTGCCAGCCAAGAGCTGTTATCGGTTGGTTATAAAAACTTGGATTTGTTGGAGGGTTTCTTTCGTAATTTAAAAATTTTGTTATCATAGTTCTTAACTGTGCAGAATCATTGGCTGTCATTCTGGCAAAAGCTATTTCAGGCAGGTTATCATTATTAACATCTGCCAGAATATTATCTGATACACAGTAACTGTTCCATATCGGAGAAGTAATATTATTGGCTGTATTTGTACCGTAATCAGCAAGAATAAGAACTGCAACAGGTGGTATTGTCCATGTAGTATAAGCATTGTTAATATATGCCTCAAGAGCAGCAGGTGTATTGCCGCCTGTTTCTGTAATAGTTTTTATACCTGTCAATATTCCTTGTAAGGTTCTGAAATTTTTTATTGAATCCGCCCATTGTGCAAATTCAGGTCCTTCCGGTCTGATAATTAAATATTCACAACCCTGCTCAAGGCTAAAAGTACGGTTATCATAATTGATTCCAGGTAATATTTCGCTGTTAAATATCGCATCATAGAGAATAGGATCAAACCATTTGCTTCTTAAACGATTATCTCCAAACTGATTGTTACCGCCTTCAAATATTACTTTAACTTTTAAATCACGATATACAATAAGGTCTTTTGTGACAGGATTATATTGGAACGGAGTAATACCAAGCATTACTACATCAACACCACGCAGTTTTTGAGGTTCGGATATTTGAACCGGATTTTCAGGGTAAAATGCATCTTTTGAATAATAATTATAGTTCTTCCTGTAAGATAATGGTCCTCTTTCTGTATCCCAAGGTATCCTGGGTGCAGGAGCAATTTCAACGTTATGTAAAGTTTCTGTTCTGAATTCAATAATTCTTAATTTTGGAACAGAACCCTGAGGAATTGCAATATATCTGCCTGTTCCTGCCAGGTCAGGAGCACCTTCATTATTAGGAAGAAAGACACCGGGTAATTTTACGGATTTCATTTGAATCCCATCAACTTCTACATCTTCAAATGAGAATGTATGTATTGAAAAATTAATATTTACACCCTGGCTGCTTTGCATTTTCAATGACATGCCTTCGTTATCCCAACTGTCAGTGTAATTAACTTGCTGAGCATTTGCTTTAAAAACAAAAAGTAAGAAAATGAAAAGAAATGCTTTTATAATGTGGTTATTAATATAAAACAAATTATTCATTAAAGTAGTCCTTTAGTTAGTTTAATAAATATGATTGGTAAAAATATTTCTTTGCTCTCGATCAAACTTATTAATAGAAAAATTTGCAGTATTTAATATTGGAAAAAAGAAGAAGAGATAATAATTTTCCCGGAAGATGTTTGATCTTTCAAATTGAAGGAAATAAGATAAAACTAAAACCAATTAAGTAAATAATTTTATTTCTAAATATATCATATCTTTTTTAAGATTGAAATGGAAATCAAAAAATATATCTTTTAAATTAAATTATATTTGGGAACTTTAATCCACTCGAAAATTAGATTTTTTTCGTGAACTTTATAAAATTATTTTTTCTTATATTTGTATTACTTCTCTTTCATTTTTAAAATATTTCACTTTTGGCTGATTTTATACACTTACATAATCATTCTCATTATTCATTGCTTGATGCAATCTGCACGACAGATGGCTTAATTGATACAGCAATTGAGAATAATATGCCTGCTATTGCTTTAACAGACCATGGCGTTATGTACGGTGCTATGGAATTCTACAAAAAAGCTAAAAAAAAAGGTGTTAAGCCAATAATCGGATGCGAAGTTTATATTGTAACTAAAGGTTCACGTTTCGAAAAAGGGAAAGATACAAAATCTGCAGAAAATACAAAATCCGAACAGCTTCCCGGGAAACAATCAAAACGGAAATCTAATTATGACCATTTGGTTCTTCTTGCAAAAAATGAACAGGGCTACAAAAATCTTCTGAAATTAACATCATTAGGACATACCGAAGGGTTTTATTATAAGCCAAGAATCGATGCGGAATTATTAAGGCAGTATTCCGAAGGACTTGTTGCACTTTCTGCATGTTCGGGCGGAGTTGTAGCTTCTCACATTGTAAAAGGTGATTTAATTGCAGCAAGAGAAGCTGCAATTATATACAAAGAAATATTTGATAAAGATTTTTATATGGAGATACAGGACCACAGTATGGATGTGGAACAACCTGTTCTTGAACATATGCCAAAGCTTGCTAAAGAGCTTGGGTTAAAGCTTATTGCAACAAATGATATTCATTATATCAAGCATGAGCATTACATTCCGCATAATATTTATTTATATATCAGCACTGACCTTTCCAAAGATAAAGAAGGTAAAGATATAGAAAGAGACCTGCGTTACGGAACAGACCAGGTTTATTTTAAATCTGCTGAAGAGATGTGCAAGCTTTTCAAAAAGTACCCTGAAGCAATTGAATCAACGCTGGAAGTTGCTGAAAAATGTAATCTTGAACTGCCAAAAGGCATATACCATATGCCGGACTTCCCTATTCCTGAAGGCGAAAGCGCTTCTAACCTGGATGAATATCTTGAAAAGCTCGCTAATAAAGGATTATATGAAAAGATTAAAAATGTAACATCATCTGAAACGGATAGATTGAAACAAGAGCTTGAAGTTATTCAGAACATGAAGTTTTCAGGATATTTTTTAATCGTTGCAGATTTCATTAAACATGCGAAAGGTACAAATATTTTCGTTGGTCCGGGACGAGGCAGTGCGGCAGGCTCACTGGTGTGTTATGCTTTGGGAATTACTAACGTTAATCCCCTGCCTTACAATCTGTTCTTTGAAAGATTTTTAAATCCGGAGCGTGTTTCAATGCCTGATATAGACATTGATTTCCAGGATGATAAACGGGATGATGTAATTGAATACTCAAAAAATAAATATGGAAAAGACTCAGTTTGCCAGATTGTAACTTTCAACAAGCTTAAAACAAAAGCAGTATTAAAGGATGTTGGCAGAGTTTTAAATTATCCTTATGATACAATAAATGAAATTACAAAGCATGTTCCTTCAATATTCGGAAAAGTAAAATCACTTGAAGACTGCTACAAGGAAATTCCGGAATTCAAGAATTATTTTGACGAAGCCGCGGAAAGAAAGAAGCTTCTTAAATATGCAATTGTTCTTGAGAACCTTAATAAGAATGCAAGTATCCATGCATCTGGAGTTGTAATAGCACCATCAAGCATAACCGATTATGTGCCTGTTGCAAAAACACCGCAGGTCGATAATCAATTCATGACACAATATGACATGAAAATGCTTGAAGAGGCAGGATTGATAAAAATGGATTTCCTCGGATTGAAGGAATTAAAAATCCTTCACCAGGCAACAGACCTGATTGAAAAAAGGCATGGATTAAGAATTGACCTTGAAACACTTCCGCTTGATGACCCGAAGACATATGAATTATTCGCAAACGGGTGGACAATTGGTATATTCCAGTTCTCAAAGCCAAAGATGCGTGAATATCTCGCCAAGCTTAAGCCAAAGGATATAAACGATCTTGCCGCAATGAATGCATTGTACAGACCCGGACCAATGGACCTTATTCCTGATTTCATTGACAGGAAATACGGAAGAAAAGAAATAACTTATCCACATCCTAAGCTTGAATATATTCTGAAGGAAACATACGGCAATATTGTTTACCAGGAACAGGTAATGCAAATTGTGCGTGAAGTTGCGGGTTATTCGCTTGCTAAAGCTGACCTTGTAAGACGTGCAATGGGCAAGAAGGATTTAAAGCTGATGAATGAACAGGAGAAGGAGTTTATTTCAGGTGCAGTAAAGAATGGGTATGAAAGGAAAATTGCCAAAGAGATTTTTAAGTTAATACTAAAGTTTGCCGATTATGGCTTTAACAAGTCGCACAGTGTTGCGTATTCTATTCTGGCATACCACACTGCTTATTTGAAGACACATTACTCCATTGAATTTATGACTGCACTTTTAAACTGCAGGAAAGATGATATGGATGAAATGGTAATCCTTATAAATGAGTGCAAGAAAATGAAGCTTCAAATAAGCTTGCCGGATGTTAACGATTGTTTTGCGGATTTCACTATTGATGATACAGGTGAGAACAAAATACTGATGGGCTTATCATCTATTAAAAATGTTGGCAAAGCCGCTATTGATACAATGGTTAAAGAAAGAACGGAAAACGGTAAATTCAAAAGCTTCTTCGAGTTTTGCACAAGGATAGATACAAAGCTGATAACAAAAAAAACCGTCGAGTCATTAATATATGCCGGAGCATTTGATTCTATTGAGCCGAACAGGAAACGGCTTTATATTAATTACGAAGACGTATTAAATAAGTACAGCAACAGGAAAGCCGCTGCCGGGCAGGATTCATTATTTGGCGGAGGAAAAGCAAGTGTGATATCACAAAAAGAGATTGATACATTTATGATAACAACCGATGATTGGTCTGACAGGGAAAAATTATCGTATGAAAAAGCAGTACTTGGCTTATATTTATCATCTCACCCGTTAGCAGATTATGAAGAAGAAGTAAATAAACTTGCAACATTCAGATTTGGAGATGTGGAAAGTACCGAAGAAGAAGGTGCAGAAGTTGTAAAACGCTCAAGCGTAAGGATGTGCGGTATAATGTCTGATGTAAAAGTTAAGCAAAGCAAACGGGGGAACCGTTTTGCAGTGTTCATTCTGGAAGATTTTACAGGTCAAGGAGAGTGCATTGTTTTTCCAAAAATTTATGAGAATTTTAAAAATGTATTACAGAATGATACGATAGTTTCGGTAATAGGGCGTCCTGAAGAAAACGGTACAACAATTAAACTTATTGTTGACGAAATTAAGCCGATTACCAGGACATCGGCAAGAGCAAACGGCGGCAGGTTCATTGATATTACAATTGATTCTGAGGAATTTGATGCAAAGAATTTGTATAAAGTCCGTGAATATATAGGTAAAGACGGAGGGAACATTAAAATCAGATTTAATATTAATAAAGGTACCGAACAACACACATTTATGATAATGGACAATTTATTCTTTAAATCCGCAGATGAAGCATTAGCAGAGCTTTCAGAGATTTTCGGTAAAGATAAAGTAAAATTAAATTAAAATAATTATTAACACTAAACAAAGGAGACAATTTTATTTATGCATCCAAATGAATTCACAGATGCCAACTTCCAGCAGGAAGTATTAAGTTCAGACGTTCCTGTATTGGTCGATTTTTGGGCAATATGGTGCGGACCCTGCAAGATGATAGCACCTTATGTTGAAGAAATTGCAGGCGAATACGACGGAAGAATTAAAGTAGGAAAAGTTGATGTTGATAACAATCCGCAGATATCGATGACATACGGAATAAGAAGCATTCCGACATTACTGGTTTTTAAGGGGGGAAAAGTTGTTGACCAGATTATTGGTGCAGTGCCTAAAAACACGATTGTACAGAAACTAGATGCACAGCTTCAACCTGCGTAAGAAAAATTTTTATTATAAAGACAAAAGGCGGTTAAGCGATTAACCGCCTTTTGTTGTTTTGTGTGCAGCGTCAGGTCGATCTTGCTGGTATGAAGTAATATTGAGTTCTGGTATTATGAAGTAAATAAAGATTATCTTAACTTTTCAACAAATGACCTGATGGCAGGCCTGACGCTGCACCTAAGAAATCATATCCCCCCTTTATTTAAAGGGAGGATAAATTACTACATCCCCCCTTTATTTAAAGGGGGGATGTTGTTTGCCAGAGGCAATCAAACAGGAATTTTGGAACGAGCTGCGGCGAATTTAACCGGCCTTTGTTATTACAACTGACCGGCTGAAAAATACTTTTGGCTTATCAATTATCTCAAAACCAGAAAATTTTAATTTATCAATCATCTTTTCAAAAGCTTTTTTTGAAACATGAATCAAAGGTTCAACTATTAATATTTTTCCACCGGGCTTTAAAATTAATTTCAACTCTTTAAATAACTCATCCAGGTCAGGCATCTCGTGAATCACATAAAATGCAAGAACAAAATCCACATTTTCAGTTACATTAATACTATTCTCTCGGCATTTATGCAGCTCAATTCTTTGCTCTAAATCCGTTCCCTTTATCTTTCTTCTTATTATATCGAGCATTCCTTCCTGCAGATCGGCAGCAATTACTTTCCTTGAAACATTAAGCATTTTAGCCATTTCTAAAGTGAAGACACCCGGTCCGCATCCTAAATCAAGAATTGTCATTCCATCACTTACGAAAGTGCTCAATATTTTCCGTGGATTGTGTAAAAATCTTCTGATTGAATTATCAAGACTGCCGGTATTTTCCACAGAGCATACTTTTGTGTGTTTACATATACTCATCATGTTATAATATTAATACGGCGTAATTAATATAAAAAACTTTTTCCTGAATACCTGATACAGGAAATCACTTTTTCAAAACTAACATTGCCAAACATTTTGTTGATATCCCCGCTTGTTGAATAACTTCTCTCAAAGCTTTTTCAACCTGTTGAAACTCTTCTTTTGTTAAAATCTCATTCATTGTCTCCCTTATCGAACGGGCACGCGGATTTGGTGCGGATTCAAAAAACATATCCCATGATGCATATTTAACCTGTGCACTGCGGATTAAATTATATTCTAAATCAATCTCTTCAAATCCCGCATTAATTGCCATGTTTACCAGGTCATGTTCATTGTAACCGACTAGTGTATTTTGCGTTTGAGCAGAAAGCTTCTTCATCTCCTCCGCTATTTTCTGTATCAAAGGTTTTACACTTAAAAGCGGCTCACGGTCCATCCTGTAGCCGCGGAATAAACCTTTCATATATTCTGACATCCTTTGGTTAACGGGCTCCCAAAGCACTGCTTTTCCTGCGGAACGAAGAACACGGAATATTTCGTTAAATGCAGCCTGCTTATCTTCAACATACAGTAACACTGACCGCATTACAACCCTGTCAACGGAATTTCCGGGCAACGGTGAAAGGTCTTCAGCTCCTGCAATCAAAAACTCTACACGCTCATCTTGTATGTTCTTTTCATTAAATATCTCTTTTGGTATTGCAAGTGCAGCTTCCGAAATATCAGACAGAATTAATTTTCCTTTTGGACCAAGCTTAGTTAAAGCTTCAAGTCCGACCAATCCATCCCCTGCCCCTATATCAAGCACGGCTGCAGAATCAAATATATCTGCCCTTTCAACAATATCAGAAGCCCATTTCTGATATTGCTGCATAGCTTGTTTCTGGAACGCCTCATCACCGCCAAACCTCCGGTGCCTGAGCCATTCGCTCCAGATATCATTTGTGCTATTCATTCAGTTTATTTGTTTATATGTGACATAAGGCCTGTATTCACGTGTGAATACTGCTTTCTCTTTTGCGGGCAATAGTGAAAATGCTTTTTTTAATAATGCCTTCAATTCTTTTATAAGTGGATAACGCGGGTTGAGAAAGTATTTCGGTGTACTATTCTTTACTTTTCTCTTGCTAACAATTTTATCTTTTTCTAATCTATTCAATTGTTCCTGAATTTTACCATGACTTGCACTGAAACGTATCCGCATATCTTTTATAAACGCAGTCTCATGTAAATTTAAAAACAACAGGACTTCTGAACGTGATCTTGATGAAAATAAGCTGTAAATCATTTCATTTTCTCCTTTTTTAAAGGTTTGTAAAGATTTCTTTTAATTATATAAAAAATATAAACATAATTAAATGCTATTTAAACATCTGTTATTTAAATCTTTGTGTTTCTGCCCAAAACGTTGCAGTAAAAAATTTAAAACCCCACTCTCCTGGCTTAGGCGTCAAGTTAAGGATGAAGAGATTCCATCTTTGTTTCTTGCATGATTAACGCTCAATTAATTATCATTCTATAAAAGGATAATTTTGATTAACCTGTGATTTAAAAGATGGAATCACTATTTATCCGGTAAGAAGCGGTAAGATAAAAAACTATCCCATAATTTCAAATTAACAAGCAGTAAGAAACATCCAATTCACCTTACGCAAATCATAATTCAATTTGTTACAGAAAGAGATATACAGGTAATTTCAGTTCCTGTCCTCACCCCCCGACCCAATGGCATTAAGTTAAGAAATGTAAAAAATATCCATAACAAAATAATTTTTATTGTTTAAATGAAATATAAAAGTATGTTT
>RPQH01000142.1 GCA_003820375.1 Ignavibacteriota bacterium | reverse complement strand
TTTATGAGTGAAGAAGATATAACTAAAAATATAATTATTGATAAAATAACAAAAGGTAAGCGAGAGTTAGGCGCATACTACACTCCACAAATGTTGGTTGAATTCGTATACAACGAAGTATTACCAATGCCTAGTAAATACGATAATAATTACAACCTAAAAATTCTTGACCCTGCCTGTGGCAGTGGAATTTTTTTAGTAGAAGGTTTTAAGCGTATTATAGAAAGATGGAAATACGCCAACCAACAAACGGAACTATCAAAAGAAATCCTTACCGAGTTATTGCTTAATAATATTTACGGAATTGAAATTCATCCCGAGGCAATCAAAATCACTGCATTTAGTTTGTATCTAACTTTTCTTCATCACATGAATCCAAAGGAAATTTTGCGCATAGTAAAATTCCACCCATTAATTTATTGGACTAAAAATGAAGAAGTTGCACAGAGATCCGAAGAAGAGTTTGGTCTAAATCTCTTGCAGGCAAATACATTCGTTCGTGAAGGAAAAAAATTTATAGAAAATCCAACAGAAAAAATAGAAATGTTTTTTTCTACAAAATTTGACTTGGTAATTGGTAACCCGCCATGGAAAAGGAGCAATGTAGATGTGGAAATTCTATCATGGGCTAAGCAACATCATTGGGATTTAAAACGTGATATAATAAAAGGATTTCTTTCTTATGCTCCGTTCATTGCTCCAAAAGCAACAATAGCTTTAATTTCTTCAGCTAAAGTTCTGTTCAACACTAGTGGGACAGATGATAATTACCGGTTAAAGTTCTTTTCAGAAAACAAAGTTTCCATTGTAGTTAATTTTTCAGCAGTACGAAATATGTTATTTGAAAAAGCGAAACAAGCCGCAGCACTCATTATTTACAAGCAACGAAAATTGCGTAAAATCAAAGAGGATGAAACTATTATATATTGCGTCCCAAAAACTACAGATGCAATTCAAAACAGAAACACAATAACTGTTGATGCCTCCGAAATCAAATATTTACCGATTAAAGAAGTATTAAAACCCAATTCTAAAATTTTTAAGATTACAATGTATGGTAATCTACGTGATTTAAAGTTCATCAACAGATTAAATAAAATTAAATCTTTTGACGAGCACAACATCCGCCAAGGAATGGGCTTGATAAAAGACGACACTGCATCACGAAAAGGAAACCCACAATTAGAAGCACATCATTTTATTACAACTGATGATATTTTCCCATACTATTCTCCAAAACCAAAAATTAAACTTAGTGAATTTAGAGATTTCAAATCATTGAGGACAGATAAAAGAGATTTGTTCTCCCCTCCCCTTGTGCTTTTCAAGGAAGGAACAAAAGATGGTGAGTTATGTTGTTCTTTCATTGACTATAATTGCGCTTACCTAAGTGCTTCAAAAGGCATAAAACTTTTAGGTAAAGATGATAACTTTCACAAAGCTGTAGCAGCTTGTTTAAATTCTTCTTTAGCTACTTACTACTTCATTCAGATAAGCTCTTCTATTGGCATAGACAGAAACCGTATTCAAAGAAATGAGGCTACTTTGTTTCCGGCTATTCCTTACATTATGAGCAACGAAACTATAAATGAGATAGCTGTAAAAGTTGATTCAATAATTTCAATTTACAAAAGCAATACCTTTAATGATTTGCTGTTTAAGCAAAAAATTGTGCCAATTAAAAGAGAAATTGACAAGATCATATATCATAAATTGAAAATTACAAATTCAGAACTTGCACTCATTGAAAATGTTTTGAATTATAGTAATGTGCTGAAAGAAAATTACAGAAATAGCGGAGCAGAGAAACCGGTTAGTGTAGTTAAAGATATTAAGCAATATGCACAAACTTATTTGGACGTAGTCAATAAACAGCTTAAAGATTCAACTATCCGTCTTACATCAGAAATTTATCCGAACACTACCTCAAAAGATGAATTGGTATGTATAAAGTTTGTTTTTAAAAAAAACCGATCCATAAAATATGAAATTCAAGAATCAATAGAGAAAATATCAAATATACTCCATAAAATAAATAACAGCACATTTAAACAACATTCAACAAGTATTTATTACAGGAGAATCATAAAATATGACCTTCCCAAACAAAACATCTTCTATCTAATTAAACCTAACCAAAAACGTTTTTGGTCTAAGGCAGCAGCACAGAATGATGCTGATAGTTTAATTGTTGAAATTTTAACTCAGCGCAATAATTAATGGGATATATTTCAGAACATAACAAACCTATAAATACAAATTTTTTAGACCGCGAAACAGCTTTAAATCTTTACAGGGATTTGAGGAACCAATGTACTGAAATCATTAAGAGAAGCTATCTGAATTATTTGTCAGATTCAACCAAGGTTTTTTCAGAAGATGAAACTATAATTACCGCAGGGCTCTATGATCATATTGAAATGATTATTGATGAAGATGAGCTCCCTTTTTATATTGCTCCGGAACTACATCAATACACAAAACAAATTAGAAAAGGAAAAGTTAATCCTAATAAAGCTAAGCGTTTTGATTTGTACATTACCAATTTCAGTTATAAACCAAGAATAAATTTTGGTGTTGAAGCAAAACTTTTGGCTGATAAAAATACTTCATCCAAGCGGGCAAGTTTTCTCGTTGACGAATATATTGCGGATGCTGGAATGGGTAAATTTATAAAAGGTAAATATAAGACTGATGGCTTTATGCTTGGGTATGTCTTAAATGGAAAAGTTAACAATATTGTAAGAAATATTAATCTAAAGATTAATTCAAAGTATTCGATTAATGAAATTTTAACAAAATACAAAAAAAATTATTTATCTTTATACTCTTTTAAAGGTAATCATAAAGAATTGTTTCATATTTTTTTGGATTTTTCAAAATGCTCAAAAACACATTAAACTATATACTGTTAAATTTGCCATATACTCACAATAGACAGATATTGTAAGATATGAGTGGTGCGTCTTTAATCCAAAAAAATCTTTTAAATTTGTGTCCCCATGGGGGTATAAGGTCAGGTCATTTGTTGGAAAGCAGAGATTTTTCTTATTTATGCTGTTTTCATTTTTCGCTGCAATATTTGCACATTTTGAAGATGGACCTGACACTACTTTTATTGGGGAGTGGTTGAGATTATTCAAATCTATTATAAAGTGCTTGAGTTAAAAATTTTTCTTTAATTTGAAAGACCTCCGACCCTTTTATACTGTCCGCTTACTGTCCGCCTCCTGTATACAGTCAATCTCAGCGGAAGGTGGGCGGGCTGATTTCAGGGGGTGGAAGGCAGGCGGATTGGCACTCCCCCAAAATATATATTATTAATACGAATTTTTAACCGTTTTATTTAACAATTTAAATGTATATATTTGACATATACAATGGAACTCTTAGATAATATTACAGGGTTTGAATGGGGTGAAGGCAATATCAACAAGAATTGGGTAAAGCATAAAGTATCAAATTCAGAATGCGAAGAAATATTCTTTTATGAGCCTTCAATCGGCGAAGATACAAAACATTCAAAAGCCGAAAAAAGATATGCTGCATATGGTATGACTGCAAATGGCAGATATCTTACAATAATTTTTACTGTCAGAAATGATAAAATAAGAGTAATCTCAGCAAGGGACCAACAAAAGAAAGAGAAAGCAGAATATGAAAAAAATCAAAAAAATACCAAAATTTAAAAACGAGGAAAAGGAAAGAAATTTTTGGGCTAAAGCTGACACAACTGAATATTTTGATACCGGTAAGTTAAAAAAAACAAGCTTTCCTAATTTAAAGCCAAGTATAACTACAATATCTATACGTTTGCCGAAGGCATTGCTGGATGATTTGAAATCTATAGCAAATAGAAAAGATGTACCTTATCAGTCACTAATGAAGTTATATCTGGCTGAAAAGGTAAGAATTGAAAAGTATAAATAATTATTATCGTTAAGATTAAATTTTCATTGTGGGAACAGTTTCAAATCATCATCTGTAAGTAAAAACCTGGCTAAAACAAAATCTTTCATTTGTTTAGCCTTATATAAAGCAACTCTGGCTTCTTCGGTCGATGGAATATAAAAATCTTCAGCATATCTAATATCAACTGCATAGTCTGTAATATTATCAACATTTAAACCGCTAAACGATTCATCTATTTCAATACATTTCTTGAGAAGAAAATCCAGGTTATGAGTACGTGGAAAATTTACTTCATTATTAATAAGTGTAGCTTTTAAAAATTTTTCTATAGATTGCTGTGAATGAAAACAGATAGATTCAGTATGTTCTTCATTAGTTTTCAGATTATAGAGAATTTCTGCAGTTTTTAAATCACGGGATGCTTTAATCAGCAAATTCTTTATATAATCATTCATAAAATTTTGCCTTCTTCGAAAGCATATCTGAAAATACTGCCAATCTGATTTTTTTCATTATTAATATATGAATCCGATCCAATTAATATATCAGCCGCAATATTTACATCAGCTAATCTTTTTCTTATTAAAGATTTTATTTCAACAATTCTTTTTCTCTCTAAATCATCCGCTAAAATTACCAAAATATCATAATCACTATTGTCATTAAAATCTCCCCTGGCACGGGAACCGAATAAAATGATATTCCTGATTTCTAAACCTTTTAAGCTGTTTATAATTATATTTTTTATTTGTTCATCCATATCCGGAAAATAATTAAAAAATAACAATTATTAAGTTCATAACATTATTCACACATTATACTCAATAATCTCTGCAGTCTTCCTTGCAGCTTCTTCTCCTGCTAATTTCTTTACAATATGAAGCGACATGTTTATTCCGGAAGATACTCCGGCAGCAGTAATTATTTTACCGCTGTCAACAAATTTATCACCTTTAATAAGTGCAGTATTTGGGAAAGCCGCTTCAAATTCGGAATATGAATCATGGTGTGTGGTGGCGTTTAATCCGTCAAGCAGTCCTGCATTACCTAAAATAAATGAACCTGTACAAACTGAAATCATCAACTCAACCCTGTTAAAATTATCTTTTATCCAGTGCAGAATAATATCATTATTCATTTGCACTTTCCTGCCGTCACCTCCCGGTATAATAATTATATCAGGAGGCGGACAACTGGCTATAGAATAGTCAGGCAGTACTTTCAAGCCATTTTTTGTTTCAAGCATATCTTTATGCTCAGCTACCGTATAAACATTAAAGAACTTCCCGCCGCATGCTGAGTTTGCCACATTAAAAACTTCAAATGGTCCTGCAAAATCAAGTACCTCTACATCTTTAAAAAGTAAAATTGCTGTGTTTCTTATTTTCATTTAACTATTGTTACTCGTTCAAGAATCCAACCCGTCATTGAATCTAAAAACCCGGGAACAAATTCTTTCGGCAGTGACCCATATTCTTCAGGACTCCCTGTGGTTGCAGATTGAAACAGATGGTTAGCTGTAGGAATAACAATTATCTTATAATCTTTCGTTCCACTTTTTCCTAATGCTTCTTCCATTGGTTCTTTATTCTGAGCCGGCAATACCTGCAGGTCAAATTCACCAAATAAAGCCAGAACCGGGCATTTTACTTTTGTTAATGCAGGATATGGGTCATAATCAGCAAAAAACTTAAACCAGGGTGCTCTCATACCCTGAATCTGCATTTCTGCAATTTGCGCTGACATTTCTTCATTTTTCGCTTTTGCAGAATCTGTTTCACCTTTCATGTCTTTTAATATTGCTTTCCTTATTTCCTCTTTCAATTCATCCCAGCCGGTATCGGTTTTTATTGCATTGTATAGCTTATCATACAGGTTTAACTGCATATCTATATCTTCCTGTGAAGCATTATTTGCTTTCATTATCATTATTGTCTGTTCTCTAATAATATCCATTCCCTTGACGGATGTACCGGCAATTAGAACAATAAAAGCAATATCATTATTCATTGTAGCAGCAAGAGGCGCAATTATTCCGCCTTCACTATGTCCGCATAAGCCAATCTGGTCAGAATTAATATCTTCCCTTGTTTGTAAATATTTAACAGCCTGCACAACATCTTCTGCAAATTCCTGAGTGGTTGATTCATTAACGGATTTACCTTTCGAACCGCCAATTCCCCTGTCATCATATCTTAAAACCGCAATCCCATTTCTTGTAAAATTATCAGCGATTAACCTGAAAATCTTAAATCCGAAAATTTCTTCATCCCTGTTCTGTGCTCCGCTTCCTGTTATCATAATAACTGCGGGATGTTTACCTTTTATCAGCGGAGTTGTTAATGTACCTGCAAATGTGTTTTCACCGTTAGTGAATGTAACTTCTTCCTGGTTATAAGGTAAAAGCTCAACATGCGGGTTTTCATTTTCGGATTTTAGTTCACCGCGTGATAGAAAAAATGTTCCTTCCATTCCTGATTGCTTCATTGTACCTTTTACGGTATCACCGGCGAAATTTCCATCAAACACTGCTGTTCGTAAACCACCGGGCATTTCAAAATGAAGGTTAGGATGATTATAGCTCACATTACTTAATGTTATATCCTTTGCACCCTGCATTGGTATATCCATTATACCGCTGATACTGTCGGTACCGGTTGTAAATCTCACTGCAACTTCAAGTGACATTCCCATAATTTCAATTTTTCCAGCCCAGGAACCGTCGATTTGCTGCTGTGAGTAGGAGAAATTAGAGATTGAAAATATTATTAATAGTAAGAGAAATAGCTTTTTCATTTTTTATTTATTATTAATTTTAAGACTATCATTTAATTTGTTATATCTATCTATATTTTCTTTTAATCTATTAAAATTTTTATTAAGGCTTGTATTAATTGTCTTTTGGTGAATAAACAAATCGAAAAAAGTACCCTGGGAAAATGTTTCAACTTTTTTCATAGCTTCTTCAAAGCTTGGAGTATTGTTTGATACTTTGATAAAATACGAATTGGCAAATCCGATATTAAGGCAATAGTAAGAATCAGGAAATTTAGTAATAAAATCTTTAAATGTAGAATTTACTAAATTAACATCAGTTTCCCGCGTTACTATAGGATAGAGTTCATCAGTAGAATATATTGCATAGGCATGTTCTGTGAATGAATTCAAAGGATAATCACTAAATATTTTTTTGTAATCTTTCAGCTTGATAAAACTCAAAACCTGATGATCTTCATCATTTAGAGCCACTATTTTAAACGAAACTTCATTTGATCTCAAAATATAGTTTCCAATTTTATCTTCTGCGTAAAGTTTATACTCGTCTGCCGGATAGTATCCAAAATTACCGAAGTAAATATTCTCAAACGAAGCTAAATCTCCGTTATTGCGGTTTAAAACCATACTAAGTATAAAAGTATCTTTTGGCTCTATAAAGTATTGAGGAGATTCGCCAACTAAACCATTAAAAGAATGTATTTTTTTATTGTATAACTTGGTATTACTACTTGAAGTGACATAAAAATTTACCGCGTTGCTATAGTTATCAATGAAATTAAAAAAAATAGTATCAACCGTTTCACGCTCATTAATATAATCAAATCTTACTAAAATTGGCTCATATAATTTATATTCATTTTTCGGCAAAGAAATTCTAAAATTTTTATCTGCCTTTATAACAGCTTTGTGAGAACTGTCTGTTTTCTGTGAACAGGAACAATAGAAAAATGAAAATACAAATATTATAAATAAGAAAAATATTTTTTTCATTTTTTTATATATTTTGTTTTTTGATAAATCACAATTCGTTTTTTGCTGTTTCTTTTGTATAATAAATATATGAATAAGCAGAGGGCACTAATAAAAGCAATATTAATAAAGCTATTGCAAAGTATTGTGCAGTTTGCTTATCAAGGAATAAAATAATTATACCTCCAAGCAATCCTGAATAAAACCAGAGCTTACCTGCAAGATAATGTGTTTTTCTCCAGACTTCCTCATTGTTTAAAGTCCATGGTGTTCTAATTCCAATAAAGTAATTTGACCTGATAGTTGACATAAAATTGCCAAGTATCGCGATAAGAAACATAAACCCTGCCGGAAATATTTTTCCGAAATCAATATTTGAATAGAGCAAGCTGTATATGACAAGCAATAACAGCATACTGAAAAATACAGTCAGTATTAACCTTAACTTATAATATGTTGAAGAAAAAATAGTATAGTTCTTTTTTCTTGGGTCAATTTTGGGAAGTATTATGAATAACAAATAAAGTCCGATATTCAATAATGGGAATAAATACTTCGGACCGTAATCATCAACCTCACCTGCAAAATTCCAATGGATGGGAAGCTGTTCGGGAAGCGAATTCCATACAAACAGCATATATACAACCGGTGCTGCAAGTATTATAAGTATAATAAGCTCTTTTATTATATTCTCTTTTTTCATTTTATTTTTTCCTTTCTCCGAGTTTTATAAACCACTTTATTAATTCGTCAAACTCGGTTGTATTGAGCGAATAATAAATGAACTGCCCTTTTTTTATGCTTGCTACCAAATTTGCCTGCCTTAGTATATCAAGATGATGCGAAATGCTTGGTTTTGCAATATTAAATTTATCTGCAATTTCACCCGCAGACATGTCCTTCTTCTTCAGCAGTTCAAGAATCTCTCTGCGTGTTTGGTCATTTAATGCTCTGAATAAAGAATTCATTTAATTAGATAGTTATATATTTAGACAAATATCTAAATATAATGTGTAATTGTCAATACCTTTTTTTATCTCTGTTACTTATTATGGTTTTAAAATGTATTTTTAATGGCTAAATATGTATTTTTTATAATAGGAAGGCAGCAAGCCGGAACCTGCTGCCTTATTTCAGAAGAGAAAGAAAGGACAATACTTTATTTTATTAGAATCATTTTTTTAGTTTCTGTAACCCTACCTGCTGATAAAGTATAAAAATATATCCCACTGGGCAGATTTGAAGCATTAAATTCCACACTATAGTTTCCTTTATTTTTGAAACCATCTTCCAAATTTGCAATTACCTTACCGGTTATATCATGAACCTTTAATGATATTTTTCCATCCTCCGGAAGCGAGAACTTAATTGTTGTAGAAGGATTAAACGGGTTAGGATAATTTTGTTCAAGTTTATAAGTCTCCGGTATGCTATTGTTATTCTCATTCACACCCGTTAACCCGCACAAATTTCTTACCGTAACGGCTTGGCTTATAACTGTTGGGTTAATTTGTATATCCTGAACCTGCGTATAATTGAGCTGCAGTGTATCTGAAACTGATTGTAATGGTCTTTGAATTAATCCTAATGCATCGACACAACCAGGTGTAATTATCCCCAAAAGATCTGTTCTCATTAAGAATTGGTCTTGAGAAACACTGGCCGGAGTATATAAATGTCCTGAAACCCCATAACCATCCGGGCTGGAGGCTGTCTCAATATCATAGCCCCTGTCATTACCTGACGGGTTTGAATATTTTTTAAACCAGTTAACTGCTCCGGTTGCAGCATTTATATTTCCGGTTAATATTTCTTCATTTGAAGCAGAAGTTA
>RPQH01000141.1 GCA_003820375.1 Ignavibacteriota bacterium | reverse complement strand
TTAAGTTTGTTAAGTTTGTTAAGTTTGTTAAGTTTGTTAAGTTTGTTAAGTTTGTTAAGTTTGTTAAGTTTGTTAAGTTTGTTAAGTTTGTTAAGTTTGTTAAGTTTGTTAAGTTGAAAGAAAATTCCAATTTAGTAAGCAATCATAAACATCAAACGTGAAACTTAAGTAAAAATTATTACCTTCGTTTCACGTTTGACGTTTCACGTTTTACATTTCACAATTATTAATGAATCTTTTTGCTGGCTTCAAATAATATTCTTTTTTCTTCATCGCTTAGGTTCTTATATCCGTGTTTACTGATTTTATCCAGAATCTCATCAATTTTTTCCTGTGATACTTCGTTATTATCTTTTTCTTTTTCTATATAATAATCAACATCCGAGACATCATCAGATTCACTGCCGGTATTATATTTTTCATAATACCTGTTACGGTAAACATTTGATGCATTGCCGGAACGCGGCCTGGGCCTCCTGTTAAACCTGAATATATTTGTTACATTGCTGTTAGTCATAAGCAGGTAAACAAAACCAACTACTGCACCTCCAAGATGTGCAACATGTGCTATACCTGTATTGCTGCCGATAGAAAGCAATTCAATTCCCATATATATCATAACTAAATATTTAGCTTTTATCGGGAAGAGAAAATAAACAAGTATAGGCCTGTCGGGGAACATCAATCCAAATGCAACAAGCACACCATATATAGAGCCTGAAGCTCCGACCGTTGGCAGGCTTATTTCGGTGAATAACGGGGCAATCAGCAGATTAGCAAGCCCTGCTCCAATACCGCATATAATATAATACGATAAAAACTTTTTCGAACCCCAGATATTTTCAAGTTCCATACCAAATAACCAGAGGGCAAACATGTTCAGGAACAAATGGAAAAAACCTCCATGCAGGAACATATATGTTACTAACTGCCACGGATAAAACGGGAATACCGTACTGCCAATAGGATTAAGAGCAAACAGTTTCATAAAAACTAAAGACAGCGGCTGACCTCCTACTTTATAAGCATTGAACAGCGTTATCTGAAGTATAAAAATCAATACGTTGGATAATAACAAGTATTTTATAACAGGCGGAAAGAAAGCAAAACCGCCAAACATAGACGGCCTGTTATACTTGTAATTGTAATTTTGGAACCTGTCCTTATCTCTGTTAAATAATCCCATTGATGTTAAAAATTATTAAATTCATCCGCCGCTCTGGTAAGGTCGGTTGGAGTATCTATCTCCATTGATTTATATTCTGAAACGTTAACCGCAAAAATCCCGTTCCCTGCATCTATTAATTCCTGGAAAGATGCTTCATAGAACTCATTGACGTTATTTTCTTTAGCAATTTTACGGTCAAGAACCTCTCCCAGCTTCCTGAAAAAATCATAAGAAAACCGTTCTATTCCTATAGATTCTCCAAAGGATGTTTCCGGCTGCAGTTCTTTTCCAATATGTAGAATTTTATTCCCACTATCAACTATAACTTTAATCTCCTCTTCACCAAGCTTATGATTAGCATTAACGGCAAGGCAGTTATCAAAACCGGAGCATAAAAGTTTCGAAATTATATGATAATCGAATAAAATATCACTGTCCAATAACAAACAATCACCCTTTATCAGGTCTTTTGTCATCCATAATGAATAGCTGTTATTATTGTTCTCGTAATCTGAGTTAGTCAAATATTGTATGTTAAGCTCAGGATATCTTTCTTTGATAAAATCCTTTATCATATTTTCCCTGTAACCGGTAACCATGACAAACTCAGTGATATTGTTTTTGAGGACATTATCAATTGTCCGTTCCAGAATATTTTTTTCGCCTATTTTTAATAGGCATTTGGGTGTAGAATCCGTTAATGGGCGTAACCTTTTTGATAAGCCCGCTGCGAGTATTATTGCTTGCATTCTGTATAAATCGTATTTTTATTTTGGACTAAAGTCCGTTGTAGTTCCTGCTTTAATCCACGGGCTGAAGCCCGTGGTTATTTTTAATACTTGTAGTTCCTGCTTTAATCCACGGGCTGAAGCCCGTGGTTATTTTTAATACTTGTAGTTCCTGCTTTAACAGAAGGGCTAAAGCCTCTGTTTATTCAAACATCTAGCTTCTAACATCTAGCTTCTATCCTCTAACTTCTATCATCTAACTTCTGCTTTAAACGGCTCAAGCACTTCATCAAATCCCTTCACATCCGGAAAAAACGACACTATCTTCCTCAGCACCTCATCCAGTATTGCATCGGGACAAGATGCTCCGCTTGTTAATATTATATCTATTGGTTTTCCGGTATTATATTTTTTTTCTTTGTCACCATCAAATACATACGCTGCAAATTTTTCTTCATTCATTGAACCTGCATCCATCCAGTTCTTTGTTCTCAATTCCCTCTGGCTGTGAATATCATAATGACTTATCTCTTTATCCGAAATTATTTTACCGGCATCCGAGATAAAATAAACCGGAAGCTTTTCTTCGCATAATTCAACAATGTGTGAAGTATTTGAGCTGTTATAACCGCCTACTACAATTGCAAAATCAGCTTTGCTTTCTATTAAACCCTGGGTTGCAAGCTGGTTATCATATGTTGCATAACATAAAGTATCACTTGTATCGGCATAATGTTCATCAATGTTTTCCTTACCGTATTTTTCTTCCATTGAATTTCTGAACAGGTCGGCTATTGCCTGAGTCTCCGAAGCAAGCATTGTTGTCTGGTTCACAACACCAACTCTCTGCAGGTCTTTATTTACATCAAATCCCGGTGAATATTTATTTTTAAATATTTCATAAAATTCTTCAGCAGGAAGCTTCCCTGTAATAATGTTTACAAGCTGTTTTGCCTCCGGCAGGTCTCTTACAATTACAGTAGGAGAATTCTTTTTCGAATGAGAAAACGTTGCAATGGTTTCCTCATGAGTATATTTGCCGTGTACTATAATAGTATATTCTTTAGTGCCAAGTGTCTCTGCCCTGTTCCATACCTTCTCTACAAACGGGCAGGTTGTATCATATTTATACGGGTCTATTCCCCTTTCCTTCAGTATCTTCTGGATTTCAACAGTTGTACCGAATGCAGGAACTATAACAATATCATCCGGTTTCAATTCATCCCAATCTATCAATTGATTACCGGTATGTGTTCTTATAAATTTAACTCCCCTGCTTTTTAAATCTTCATTAACATTCGGATTATGTATCATTTCACTAAGCAGGAATATTCTTTTATCTTTATTCAGCTCAAGTGATTTATAAGCTATCTCAATGGCATTTTCCACACCATAGCAAAATCCGAAATGCCGGGCAATAAGAAACCTGACAGGACCAAAATCAAGCTTAGAAGGAGAATAATCCCTCTTCCTGGGGTCATGTAATTTTCTATAATTCTTTACAACAGAAATTACAGGACTCTTGAAATAAAATGGTATATCAAATTTCTTCATAATTTTTTAGCCATTCCCGCGAAAGCGGGAATCTCTTTCTTTAAAACTATTATCCCGCAAAGAATTATCATCTCTTTCAAATTTACAATTTTTCTCAAATTAACATCAGCTCCTCTTTCCAAATTTTTCTCATCCCCTCTTTCCCAAATTTCCATTTGGGAAAGTTTTACAGCTGCAATTAATAATAGATCCATAATTCACAATCGAGAACTTTCCCAAATGGAAATTTGGGAAAGAGGAAACCTTCTTACGAACTCTATGAACTCTATAAACTCTATAAACTCTACAAACTCTATGAACTCTATAAACTTACAGCATCGGCATATTTATTCCAAACTTCTTCTTATTTTCAATTGCTTCTTCATATCCTGCATCGGCATGCCTTACAATTCCCATTGCAGGGTCATAATTTAAAACCCTGTTAAGCTTTTCTTCGGTTTCCTTTGTTCCGTCAGCAACTATAACCATACCTGCATGTATAGAAAGTCCAATTCCCACACCGCCGCCTTGATGCAGTGATACCCATGTAGCCCCGCCAACTGCATTTAATGCAAAGTTAAGTATAGGCCAGTCGGCAATTGCATCCGAGCCATCCTTCATTTTTTCTGTTTCACGGTTTGGTGATGCAACGCTTCCGCAATCAAGGTGGTCACGTCCTATTACGATTGGTGCTTTTACCTTTCCTTCTCTAACAAGGTCATTGAATATCTTACCCATCTTAGCTCTTTCACCATATCCGAGCCAGCATATTCTTGAGGGCAAACCCTGGAAATGAACTTTCTTCTGTGCCTGCTCTATCCATCTTGCAAGAGCTTTATTTTCCGGGAAAGTTTTCAGAACATATTCATCCGTAACATAAATATCATTAGGGTCACCTGAAAGTGCAGCCCAGCGGAAAGGACCTTTTCCGTCACAAAATAACGGACGGATATATTCCGGTACAAATCCCGGTATTTCAAATGCTTCTTTGAAACAATTGTTATATGCTTCACCCCTTATGTTATTACCGTAATCAAATGTTATTGCACCTTTGTTCATGAAATCAAACATCGCCCTGCAGTGAACAATAACAGTCTTTCTTGCAAGCTCTATATATTTATCAGGATTATTTTTCCTCATGTCAAATGCTTCTTCCAGTTTCATTCCCATTGGCACATAACCGTTCAGCATATCATGTGCAGATGTCTGGTCAGTCAACACATCCGGAATAATATTACGTTTCAGTATTTCAGGCAATATTTCACCTGCATTACCAACAAGCCCAATTGATTTAGCAACCTTCTTTTGCTTTGCATCAAGAACAAGATTCAATGCTTCATCTAAGCTTTCGGTCATCACATCACAATAACCGGTATCAATTCTTTTTTGAATCCTGCTTTTATCCACATCAATACCGAGGAAAGCAGCACCGTTCATAGTTGCAGCAAGCGGCTGAGCACCGCCCATTCCGCCAAGTCCTGATGTTAAGACAAACCTTCCGGCTAGTGTTCCATCAAAATATTTATTAGCACATGATGCAAATGTTTCGTATGTTCCCTGCAAAATTCCCTGTGAGCCGATATAAATCCATGAACCTGCAGTCATCTGTCCGTACATTGTAAGTCCAAGAGCATCAAGCCTTCTGAACTCATCCCATGTAGCCCATGCAGGCACTATCTGCGCATTGGATATTATTACACGCGGTGCATTTGTATGTGTTTTAAAAACAGCAACCGGCTTACCTGATTGAACAAGCAGTGTTTCATCATTCTCAAGTGCTTTGAGCGATTCAATTATTTTTTCGTATGATTCCCAGTTGCGTGCAGCTTTTCCTCCGCCGCCGTAAACAACAAGGTCATCAGGGCGTTCGGCTACGTCGGGATCAAGGTTATTCATTAACATTCTCATGGCTGCTTCAGTTTGCCATGATTTACAGGTAATTTCCGTTCCTGTCGGGGCTTTAATATTGTGTTTTGTCATGGTTTTTTATAGTATTGAACTACAAAGATATGAAATAAAAGCGGGAAAAATAATGGAAAAGTTCTTGTGAAAACCAAATTTCAACTTTTAGTATATTGAAAGAATATATAGAGGTGTTTACGAATAATATAATTTATAAATTAATTTGATAATAATTAAAATATAAAAACTTCATTAGTCCATTTGTCTTCTTATAAATGCTGGTTTATCTTCATCTGATATATTGAAATCAATATCATTTTCATCGGTTTTAGCTCTTAATGTCTTTTTATCTTCTGGTTGAAGAATCCTTTTTCTGTGTACAGTAGGGATATCATAATACTCAAGTTCTTTGTTAGATGAAGGAATTTTTGTTATTACAGTATCTTTTGATTCAAAAAGAATTTTTTTTGATTTATTTTTTTGTGATAACAAATTTTCAATTTTGTTTTTATCAGATAAACCAAGAACTAATTCATCTAGTGACAAACCTAAATATTTTGAAATGATTACTAAATGTTCAATTCTAAAATTGAACTTACCTTTAGAAATTTGACTAAATGTTCCTCTTGGAATATTACAATCTTTGCATAATTTATAAATTGAAATACTTCTTCTGTCTAAAGAAAATTTAATTCTATCAACTATAGTAGTACCTTTAAAGCTATCATAATCTATATTCGAAATATCATAATTTTCAAGATTTATATTTTGATCATTAAAACATGTTGCAATAACTGTAACAATTACTTCATCTTCCATTCTATCATCTGTCACAACACCCCAAATCAGTTTTGTATATTCACCTGCTGTTTTCATAATAAGCTCTGTCATACTTTTAAGTTCTGATGTTTTAAAGTTATTATCAGCAATGATATTAAGAAGTATTGATTTAGCTCCTTTGATGGAAACACCTTCTAGCAGCGGATTGTCGATAGCTTCGCAAGTTGCCCTGATAGCTTTATCTTCACCTTTTGCATAACCAATTCCCATTATTGCATCGCCCATATTTTGCATTATGGTTTTCACATCTGCAAAACTTACATTTACTTTTCCGCGTTTTGTTATAATATCCGAAATACCTCTTGTTGAGTTATACAGCACATCATCAACTCTCTTAAAACTGTTCTCAAAAGTTATTTCGTCGCCAAATACTGTAAGAAGTTTTTCATTTGGTATTACTATACAAGCATCGACTTCCTTTTTTAATCTCATCAATCCTGCATTGGCAATTTTTAACCTGTCGGAACCTTCAAAATCAAAAGGCTTAGTCACTATAGCAACAACCAAAGCCCCAGTTGCTTTTGCTATTTTTGCTATTACAGGTGCTCCGCCAGTTCCTGTACCTCCACCCATTCCCGCAGTTATAAATACCATATCACAGCCATTGATAATTTGTTTGATTTCTTCACTGTTTTCTTCAACTGCTTTTGCACCTTTTGTAACATCCATACCGGCTCCGAGACCTAATGTTGTTTTCCTGCCAATTTGGATTTTCATTTCTGCTTTACTTTTCTCTAAGTCCTGAAAATCTGTATTCAGAGCTATAAAGACTACCCCGTCGAGTCCTTTCTCAATCATATTATTGATAGCATTACCGCCAGCTCCACCTACCCCAATAATCTTAATAATTGGGATTTTTGTGTCAATTTGGTCAATTTTTTCCATTAAAACATTTATTTATAAGCTTATTAGAAGCAAATATATACAATAAAAAACTAATTGTCAACAGATAAGATTTGCTTTATAACTATTAGAAATATTGCCAAACTATTGTTCTTGACATAGTTAATTTATAATACTATATTGCAAATAATTAGCTTTGTATATAATCTATTTAACTTATTTAATAAAAAAAGAGTAATCTATAAACTTTATCTATTAACCAATAGAGATGCAAAATAACTACATTAAAAAGAGATATTTAATATAACTATATATTCAATAAATAGCTATGTGTGTATACTACTATAATTAATAATTTTAAAATTATCAATAATTTATGGAAACTATAACTACATTTATAATTATACTAGCTTTGTTGTGTGTCTTGTACCTAACAAATGCAGTAAATAAACTAATTAATTTAATAAATAAAGTTGATGAGAAAGACATACTTAAGAAACCTAAAAAAGAAGCAAAATTACTAATTACTATCTTAAAGCTTCTATCAAAATATTAGACTTGTAATATTAATTAACCAATTATTAGGATTTAACATTAGATATTTTTGATTTAATATTTGTTTACAAAATATTTATTACATATAATTGGCATTGATAATATTTGGTTAATTGTGTGTTTATTGTTTCTTCTTCAACACAGTTATATTTTTCAGCGAATCACTTACTACCATTTCAAAATTATTACTTATTGTGGAATCATTCATCCACCATTTCCTGTCATACCAGTCTGCCATATATACTGCTTTGATTTTTACCATATACTGAGGGATTTTATTCAGCTTCTTTGACCGCAATGCATATGGATTAACTTTCCCATCAAGGTTTATTGTCTTATCATGAAAATATCCTACTGCACCTGATTGAAATGCTGATATCCATATATCATCACTTACATTATTTTTCACCCAATCCACAACCTGGAAATGCATGTGTTTGTTTGCATCATTAAATCTTACATACGAGAATATTATTATAGAAATTACAAACACAATTGTACTCACTTCACGGATTTTTGTGAACTTTACTTTAAACTTATCAAAGCCGTAAAATACTGCCGCTGCCCATCCTAAAATTATTATTGGTGTAGCAGGAAAAAGGTATCTTGGAAGAAAATAATAATGGTCGAATGCTGTTGAATAAAACCCGCTTAATAAAATTAGAAAAATACCGCTTATAATCACAAGCCGTTTTTGATATATATTAAACTTCTTATACATTATTACAATTAATACTGCAATTGCCAGAATAAAAATTATCCATGATAAAAGCACAGGCAGGTATTTTTGTGCACCATATGATAATGGAATAAACCCGGTGAAATATTCACTAAGTATACGCGGAAGATTAATGAAATTGCCGCCAACCCTTTCACCAAACATTTCTGCCTGCCCGCTTATGGGTACTATCCATCCGAATACCATCTGGTTATAAAGCAGCCAGGGTCCTGCTGTCAGAAGCGATATTATTCCAACCACTATTACACTTACTAACCTTTTGCTATATTTTATTTCCTTTGAATAAAAACCGGGAATTAAAAAAACAAGACACACTCCGCCAATCAGAAACACAGCATCATTTCTGATTAGAAAAACAATACCAAGCAGAAAACCTGTTACTATAGAATTATGAAAATTAAAAGGATTGTCATTAAAAATAATAAATGTTAAAACATATAGTACTGCAAATGCATACAACCCTGTTTCAAGACCGTTCATTGTATGCCTTATCATCACAGGACTAGCATACCATAAAGCAGCAGCTAATACGGATATTTTAATTCCTTCGTGATGGTTCTTCAGTAACTTTGAGCCTAATTTCCATATCATATAAGATGCTGCTACGGCAATTAACCATTGAAGCAAAATTATTAATTGAATTGAAAATATTTTATCTCCGCCGGTGAGTAAAAAAACACCTGCTAAAATTAAAGTCATTAGCGGCTGAGTACCGTTTGTAATAATAGTACCATCAGCAATGCTCATTCCATGCCCTGCAGCAATATTACGAGCCATAGTCAGCATATAATAACCATCTTCTGAAATTGAATATACAAGCCGCTGGTAGTTTAAAAAAGGCGCAAAGTGCTGGAAGGTCCCTATAATTAACAGCAAAAGAATTATTACATTGAAGGGTGATTTTAAAATACGGTTCAAGCTATTGAAATTAGTAAATAAATAAAATATTTCCGGATAATTTTCAAAAAATATGAAAAAAAAGCGGGAAAAATAATGGAAAAGCACAGCCATTAAAAACCGGGAAAGAGCAGTATTCGATATACTTGTGATATTGGGATGCTGACCTTATAAACCTTATAAACCTTATAAACCTTATAAACCTTATAAACCTTATAAACCTTATAAACCTTATAAACCTTATAAACCTTATAAACCTTATAAACCTTATAAACCTTATAAACCTTA
>RPQH01000140.1 GCA_003820375.1 Ignavibacteriota bacterium | reverse complement strand
CAGGATAATAAATCGGGTAATGGTGTAAACAATAATATACCGCAGACATTTGCACTTTCACAAAACTATCCGAATCCGTTTAATCCTGTTACAAAAATAAACTACGACCTTCCGAAGGATTGCAAAGTAACAATGGTAATCTATGATATACTTGGCAGAGAAGTACTAATGTTAGTGAACAATGAATTCAAAAAAGCCGGAAGATACACAGCAATATTTAACGGAAGCAATTTAGCATCGGGTGTTTATTTTTATAGGATAGAGGCTGATAAATTTGTGCAAAGTAAAAAGATGGTGCTGGTGAAGTAAAACTTCAGTTAAGTTTGTTTACTTTGTTAACAAAAAAACAGGCAGTATATTTCTTGCTGCCTGTTTTTTTTAAAATATAACAGTATGAAGTTTTCAACTAATATGTAAGATTAATCAAAAACCTTGAAAATTGCTTTAAATCACTCAAAAACATGATATAAATCATAGTTTTTAAGCCATTTTTCCTGTTATTTTTGATAAGATGAAAATCCAATTTTCAAAGTGAAAACGATAAACGCTGCAATAATTAATACAATAACAACAGCCAAAACTGTAGAAATTTTTATACCCATCGCATACTATAAATATTCCAATAAAATCAGGAGAAAATAATATATGTTCAAGCAATTATTTAACATGAAATCGTATGAAGAAGAATTAAAAACCTTTTCATGGAATATAGCTAAAGAAGAATTAGGTTACAAAGATGGTGACAATTTAAACATCGGATGGCATTGCACAGACAGGATTTGCAATTCAGGGAAATCCGAAAAGCTTGCATTAATATGGGAAGACCACAAAGGTGAAGAAAAGAGATACACGTTCGATGACATGAGAGTTTTAACAAACACCATAGCGAGTTATTTGCAGAAGCTCGGTGTCAATCCCGGTGAAAGGGTTTGTCTTTTCATGGATAAAGTACCTGAGCTGTATTTCGGCTTTCTTGGTATCCTGAAAATGGGTGCTATTGCACAGCCGTTATTTTCTGCATTCGGTTCAGAGTCATTATTAACACGTCTTGAAAATGCCGGAACAACTGCAATCTTTACTCAGAAGAAACATCTTCCGAAAGTAAGAAATATTGTTGCAAAGCTTCCGTCATTAAAATATATTCTTGTTGTTGATGATGATGGAGTAAAACCTCTCCGTGAAGGCGAATACTCCTTTAAGATGGAACAGGAAGAAAAGGTATATGATTTCGAGGTTTACCCGAGCAAAGCTGAAACACCATCGGTACTGCATTACACATCAGGAACGACAGGACAGCCTAAGGGAGCACAGCATGTTCATTATTCAATCATTTCTCAGTATATTACGGCAAAATACGTACTGGATTTAAAAGATGACGACATTTACTGGTGTACTGCAGACCCCGGCTGGGTTACAGGTACATCGTACGGCATCATTGGTGCCTGGTCTAACGGTGTTACACAGTGTGTAATGGATGCTGGTTTTACCGCTGAAAACTGGTACAAGTTCATTGAAAAACATAAAATATCAATGTGGTATTCAGCACCAACTGCAATCAGGGCATTGATGAAAGAGGGAAAAGATATCGTTAAGAAATTCGACCTTTCATCATTAAGGCATTTATGCAGCATCGGTGAGCCGTTAAATGCCGAAGCCGTTATCTGGTCAGAAGAAGTTTTCGGATTGCCATTCCTTGATACTTACTGGCAGACAGAAACAGGCAGCATGATGGTTAGCAATTATCCCGGTATGAAGGTAAAGCCAGGTTCAATGGGCAAACCGTTCCCCGGTATTGAAGTAACAGTAGTTGACCTTCAGACACATCTTCCATTGGAAAAAAGAGGTATTGTCGGAATGATAGCAGCAAAACCGGGATGGCCGGCAATGTTCAGAGCATACTGGAACAATGAAGCTACATATAAAAAGAAATTTGAGAATGGCTGGTATCTTTGCGGTGATAGAGCCAGTATAGATGAAGAAGGTTACTTCTGGTTTGTTGGAAGAGATGATGATGTTATAAATACAGCAGGTCACTTAGTAGGTCCGTTTGAAATAGAATCAGCATTGCTTGAGCATCCGGCAGTAGCAGAATCGGCGGTAGTAGGCAAACCTGACCCGATGAACATGGAAGTAGTAAAAGCATTTGTAGCATTAAAGCCGGGATTTGAACCGACAAAAATGCAGGAATTGGAAATCATGAATTTCATCCGCAAGAAACTTTCTCCGCTTGCCATGCCGCAGGAAATTGAATTTGTTGATAAATTACCAAAGACAAGAAGCGGCAAGATTATGAGAAGAGTGCTCAGGGCAAAAGAATGGGGAGAAGAGATTGGTGATATTTCAACATTAGAAAATGATATGTAATCCTAAAACAATAATAAACTAAATTAAAGAATAATTTTAAATAACAGGAGAAATTAAAAATGGCAGAAGTAAAAGATGTGGTACTCGAGTATGTAAAAAATGAATACCTCGAAGAAGGTGATGACAGGGTAATAAATTATGATACAGCTTTAATCTCAGGCGGATTCGTTGATTCATTTTCGATGGTATCATTGAAGGTATTCTTAGAGACAAAATACGGAATACAGATTCCGGATGCAAAAGCATCACCCGAAGCATTTGACAGTGTAAACAATATTGTAAACCTGCTGAAAGAATTTAATATAAATTAATAACATTCTTTTAGTACACAAAATACTAGATGAAAATGAGGGTCTTTACAAGCGTTTAACACAAAGTTCACAAAGGAAACAAAGAGCACAAAGCTATGTATTAATGAGTTTATTCTAATAACATTTCTTTGTGAACTTTGTCTCCTTTGTTCCTTTGTGTCGCGTCTTTTAAAATGAAATGTGTGCTAAAAATAATTAAAAGAGAGGTAGAAGATGTCTTTTTCAACAGAGACCAGAAATATATTTAAAACACAATTGGAAGAAATCCGCAATGGCGGAATATTCAAAGAAGAACGCATTATTTGTGCACCGCAGGATTCCGATATTGAAGTGGAATACCCCATCGGTTCCGAGCATAAAGAGGTTATTAATATGTGTGCTAATAACTATCTCGGATTGTCGTCACATCCTGAAGTTATTGCCGCTGCACATAAAGGGCTTGACTCAAGGGGGTACGGTATGTCTTCAGTCAGGTTTATTTGCGGTACACAGGATATACACAAAGAGCTTGAGTGCAAGCTTACAACATTCCTCGGAACCGAAGATACAATCCTTTTCCCGTCATGTATGGATGCCAATGCAGGTGTATTTGAAGCAGTACTGAACGAGCAGGATGTTATGATTGCTGACCGCCTTGTTCATGCTTCGATTGTTGATGGCATGAGATTAGCCAAAGCTCAGAACGACACCTACAAGCATTCCGATATGAACCATCTTGAGCAGAAGCTTCAGCTTCACCAGGATAAGAGAATCAGGTTGATAGTAACTGACGGTTCATTTTCAATGGACGGTGACCTTGCCAAGCTTGATAAAATCGTTGAGCTTGCCGAGAAATACAATGCAATGGTATTCTTAGATGATTCCCATGCAAGCGGCTTTATCGGCAAGACCGGCAGGGGAACACAGGAACATTGCAATGTTGTAGGCAAGATAGATATTATCACGACAACATTAGGTAAAGCACTTGGCGGCGCATCCGGCGGATGCGTATCAGGCAGGTCAGAAATTGTTGAAATGTGCAGACAAAAAGCACGTCCATACTTATTCTCAAATACCGTTGCACCGGTTGTTGTAGCTGGTGCAATTGCAGTTCTTGATATCATTTCAAAGACAACCGAGAGAAGAGATAAGCTCGAAAGAAATACAGAATTCTGGAGAAAGGGCTTAACCGAAGCCGGGTTAATAATTAAAGAAGGTGAAACACCTATCGTACCGGTAATGCTGTTTAATGCAAAGCTGTCACAGGATTTTGCACGCGACCTATACGGTGAAGGCATTTACGCAGTCGGTTTCTTCTTCCCGGTAGTGCCAAAAGGACAGGCAAGAATACGCACTCAGCTTTCTGCTGCTCATGACATTGCTCATCTTGAAAAAGCACTGGCTGCATTCAAGAAGGTCGGCGAGAAATATGGCATCCTGCACAAAACAAAGCAGGAAGTTATTGATATGTACGGAATGTAAGTTCTTTAAGTTCTTTAAGTTCTTTAAGTTCTTTAAGTTCTTTAAGTTCTTTAAGTTCTTTAAGTTCTTTAAGTTCTTTAAGTTCTTTAAGTTCTTTAAGTTATAAAATTAATATATTTTGGAGTGCAGTAACCGTGTTACTGCTAAAATAAACCCGTGGTGTTTGACTGCGGGTTTTTTATTTTTAACTCCAACTTCTCTCAGAACTCTCCGAACTCGCCAACTCTCAGAACTCTTTAGTGCATTTTTCAATACATATTTTTTTAACGCTTCCAAAATCTAACGAAATTCGTGAGCAGCATTTTCCGGATTTGGAACGACATGGACTACAACCTGACGGGATTGACAAAGAACGGATATTTCTGCTTATACGGCAATATAAGCATCACCGGTATAATTTAATATAGTGTTGGTTAATTGTCAAGTTTTTGGTGAAAATAATATAGAGTGAGTGGAGTGCATAGAGTATATTGAGTGTTTAGAGTGCGTTTCGAGCATATTTTCATGACCAATAAACCACTATATCACTATTTCTCTATTTCACTATATAGACAGGGGTGTGAATTAAAATGAGCCGGAAAAGCTTAAAGTTTTACTTTAACTCCCCAATATCTGCGACAAATATTTGCTTCCGGATTTTTCTCATAGCGATAATGGTTAATGATATAGTGAAGTTTTATTTTGATGAAAAATTAGCGTTTCCGGCTCAAAATCGCCATTTTATTCATAGCATCCCCGTGAATTTGACGGAGCTAACTTCTTATACTGCAATGAGTTAACCTCTGTTTTCCAAAAACGATAACCCAACTTGATACCAACTTGAACCCATCTCCGACCTGTTTTGACCCCGACTTGGCTCTGTTTTGACCCCAACTCTGATTTGACCCCAACTCTGAATTTTGTGGAGTATCTCCACATGCGGCATTTTTGAGACAGTGATGGTTTGGGTAACTACTACTATGGAGTGCAGTAACCGTGTTACTGCTCTTAATCTGTACCTGTCATTAACAATTCTTCGGCAGGCCATTCTCTGCAAATAATCTCTGCCTGCTCTAATACTGTTTGGGTTGCTTTGAGGGTTTTATCCGGCGGGTAACCATACTTACGCAATATTCTTTTTACAAGTACTCTTAGCTTTGCCTGTACGGTTGCTTTCTTATCCCAATCTATTGATATGTTTTTGCGGATTGTGTTTGCTACTTCTCTTGCAATTGTTTTTAATGCTTCGTCACCCATAACCTGAACAGCACTATCATTTACTTCCAATGCATCAAAAAACGCAATTTCATCATCACTTAGCTTTAATTCTATACCCCTGTTCTTTTCTTCATTCAGGTTCTTTGCCAAGCTTATCAGCTCTTCAATTACCTGTGCTGTCTCAATTGTCTTATTTTGGTATTTCCTTATTGCACTTTCAAGCATTTCAAGAAAGCTCTTTTTCCTTACAAGGTTCTTCTTAGTTCTGATTTTTATTTCATCGTTCAAAAGTTTTTTTAACAGCTCAAATGCAAGATTTTGCTGAGGAATTGCTTTCACTTCTGCTAAAAATTCATCTGATAAAATTGAAAGATCAGGTTTCTTTAATCCAACTGCTTTAAATATATCTATTACCTTATCTGATGCAATTGCTTTTGATATGATTTGCTTGATTGCAGTATCTAAATCATCAATCGGTTTGCCGCCTGAAACTGTATGTTTGGTGATAACCGCCTTTAATGCCTGAAAGAAACCAACTTCATCACTTATTTTTAATGCTTCATCACTTGGCACCGATAATGCAAATGCATGAGATAATTCTGTAACATGCTTAAGAAATCTATCCTTGCCATCCTTCAACTTGAAAATATATTCCATTGCATCGGGCAGCATAGCCATTCTTACTTGCGGATTTGCTGTAAAGAACTTTTTATAATCATAACCTTTTAACAAGCCGCAGACTATCTCATATTTTTCAATCATTACTGCAATTGCTTCTGATTGTTCAAATGCGGGCTTTCCTTTACCTCCGCTTTCAGTGTATTGCGAAAGTGCTTTCTTTAAATCATATGCTATACCAAGATAGTCAACAATTAACCCGCCTGGCTTATCTTTATAAACCCTGTTAACTCTTGCTATTGTCTGCATTAATCCATGTCCGCGCATTGGCTTATCAATATACATTGTGTGCATGCTTGGTGCATCAAAACCGGTTAACCACATATCCCTGACTATTGCAAGTTTAAACTCTTGCTTCGGGTCTTTGTATAATTCTGCTAATCTTTTTCTTCTGTCCTTGGTTTTAAAATACTGTTGCCAGTCAGCAGGGTCATCCGCAGAACCTGTCATAATTACTTTCATAAATCCTTTTTCATCATCGTCATTATGCCATTCAGGTTTTAATATTTTGATTTCTTTATAAAGCTCAATACAAATCCTTCGGCTCATGCAAACAATCATACCCTTGCCTTCAAGTACACCTATTCTTTTTTCAAAATGTTCAACTATATCTTTTGCTACTGTTTTAATTCTCTTTTCACTTCCTACAATTGCTTCCATCCTTGCCCATTTGCTCTTTAACTTGTCTTTACGCTCTACTTCTTCGTTTTCAGTTGCTTCCTCAAAATCAGGGTCAATCTTAGGTCTTTCACTTTCTTTTAACTCAAGCTTTGCTAACCTGCTTTCGTAATATATAGGTACGGTTGCACCGTCTTTTACAGATTGCTCGATATCATAAATATCAATGTAATCTCCAAATACTGCAACAGTATTGGCATCTGATTTTTCTATTGGCGTTCCGGTAAATCCGATAAATGAAGCACATGGAAGTGCATCTCTCATATGCCTTGCATAGCCGTCTATAAAATCATATTGGCTCCTGTGGGCTTCATCTGCTATTACAACTATATTGCTTCTGTCTGATAACAAAGGATATTGTTCGCCTCTGTTTTCAGGAAAAAATTTATGAATGGTGGTAAATACAACACCGCCTGAAGCAACACGAAGCAGCTCTTTTAAATGTTCTCTTGACTCTGCCTGTACAGGAGTTTGCCTTAATAACTGCATGCATCTTCCGAATGTATCGAACAATTGATTATCAAGGTCGTTTCTATCTGTCAATACTACAATAGTAGGATTATCTAAAGTTAAAACAAGCTTACCCGTATAAAATACCATTGATAGACTTTTACCCGAACCCTGCGTATGCCATATAACACCTGCTCTTCTGTCCCCATCAGGTCGGGTTGCCTTAATTGTAGTTTCCAGTGCTTTATTAACTGCATGATACTGGTGATATGCAGATATTTTCTTTATAACTTTTCCGTTATCATTTTCAAAGACTATAAAGTGCCTTATAAGGTCAAATAAAACTTTTTTATTCAGCATGCCTCTTAATAAAACATCAAGCTGAGGTCTGAAATCCGATTCAAGCTTTTCACCATCAATTGTTTTCCATGGCTGGAAACGTTCCCTGTCAGATGAAATTGTTCCTGCTCTTGCTTCTATTCCGTCACTGATTATGCAAATTTCATTATATGCAAATAAGCTTTTTATCTGGTCTTTATAAGTTTCTATCTGGTTAAAGGCACTCCATATTGTTGCATTGGCATCTGCAATATTTTTTAATTCAATTACAGCTAAAGGCAAGCCGTTTACAAAAATTACTATATCAGGTCTTCTGTTAATTCCGTTCTCAATAACTGTAAATTGATTTACTGCAAGAAATTCATTGTTATCAATGTCTTCAAAATCAAATAGCCATGCTTTATCACCTGTAATTGTACCATCCGGTTTCCTGTATTCTATATCAACACCATTTACAAACAACTTATGAAATTCTTCATTGTTGGTAATTAACTCAGGTGAGCTTATGCGTAATACTTTTTTGGCGGCTTCTTCTAATGCTTCTTTAGGAAGATTTTTATTTATTCTATAAAGATTATTTTTGAACCTGTCTGATAAAACAACTTCATCATAACTTTTTCTTTCTGCAAACAAACCATCAGGCAGCAAATCAGGTCCAAAAATAATTTCATATCCTAATTCTTTTAATATATCTAATGCGGCTTCTTCAATATGTGATTCGCTAATTATCTTCATGACTTTATATAAATTATCCAATTTCAAACAATCTAATGCCTGTATTTTTTTCTATAACTAAATAATTTGGATCATTAAAAACTAATTCAATAGATAAATCTTTTATCGTTTTTTGTACTTTTCCTGAAATTAATATCATAAAATTCTTTTCCTTTGCTTTTATATTACTTTCTATATCTCTTAGGTTCTTAACTAAAGAATCAGCTGCATCTACGCAAGGAATATTTTTTCCAGAAGTTGCATAACCGCCACCTGGTGAAAAATAGAATTTATCATTTATTTCTGTAGGTATAGTTACTCCAGCCTTTCTAAATATACTCCTTTCTTCCTCTGTAAAATCCTTTTCTAAACTAACACAATTTAATTGATATGTATTTATTAATTTAGGCCAATTTTTATTTATTATTTCTATTAACTCATTTCGACAAAAAACAAGGTTTTCATTATGTGATCTTATTTCAACGAAATAAATATTTTCTTCTAATACTTTTATAAATAATAGTTGATCGGATCTATCATAGAAATATTGGTTCGGATTTTTTCTTGTATTACTTATATGCATATGATGTATTCCCCAGTCATTCAAAAGCATATCATCATAATCAGGTTTTATCGCTTGTCTGCTTAAATGTGGATTAACATCATTTCCGTTTTGGAATTCTCTTTCAATATCATCAATAATTAAATTATCTGAAAAGCCTTGAAATTTTTGAATAAAGGTATCAGATTTAATTACATCCCTTTTTCTTGATTCTATCATTTTTAATCTTGTATTTTGAAAATCTATTGCTGTTTCATTTATAGTAAGTTTTGGTGTATAATTAATATTTAGGTTTTGAAAAAAACCTAATATTATTTTTTCCAAATCCTTTAATAAATTATTGTCAACATATTTATATTATTAATAATTAATCAATCTTCGAAGTATTAATTTCTATTAATTCCCTTAGTGGTCTAGCAAATTCTTCGTATTTTTCCAAAATATCGCTATTTGGCATTAATATTTTTACAACTCTAATACCTTTAACATTCAAGCTATCAAGGATTGTACCTATATCTGTATTTTTATAAATTTCTTGTTCCATGTATTGGCTTAAAAGATAATTAATGAGATATGCAGGTTTAATTATTTCTTCCATTGGTCTAATAGCGGTTATGTTTCTACCAATTGCATACTTTCCGAAAAAAGGTATTTGAGCAACAGCCCCTATTCTTCCAGCGTTTGTAATTATGCAGTCACCTTCTTGCAGTATTATATTTTTTGTCCATTTTATAAAATCATCATCTGAAATGTTGAATGTATCTTTAAAATCAAGTATTCCATAATCAGCTATATTATAAACTTGTAATAATAAATTCATTGAAGAATTATATATTTCCTGTG
>RPQH01000139.1 GCA_003820375.1 Ignavibacteriota bacterium | reverse complement strand
ATTGGAGATTGTTCAAACATTAGAGTTTATAAGGGGTACGGGTTATTAACGGCTTGGAGTTGTTTATGCAAACTCTCTTTAATGAAAATATATTCTTACTTATATCAGTGACACCTTGCCTGGTTTCTATTATAAATCTTCCGGTCATCTTAAGCTAACGCTTGCGTCAGGTGAATCCGGGAAAGCAGAGTTAAATTTATTATACTATCATATTTGGTTAATCTGAGATTATCCAGTTCATCAAACTAACACCTGACACTGCCTGAACTCTCTGAACTCTCAGAACTCTCAGAACTCTCAGAACTCTCCAAACTCTCCAAACTCTCAGAACTCACCGAACTCTCTGAACTCACCGAACTCTCTGAACTCTCTGAACTCTCCGAACACTACACAACACAGTGTTTAAACTTTCCGGCGAGGTCTACAACTTCTTTTGCAAGGCGTTTTATACGTCTGCGGATAGTTTCATTTGTTATAATATTTTTTTCGTCGAAGTGTTTAAATGAAGATACTATTGCAACGTTATTTGATGCGGCTATTGCTCTTAAATTATGAGCTATATTAATAATAGACTGGATTGTAGTAATACCTGAAATATCACCGCCGCCGGTTGCAATTATTCCTATGGGTTTGTTAGATAGATAAGGTGGTTTCCTTGAACCGAGAAATTCAAGGTAATCTATCACATTCTTAAATGCACCGCTAACCGTTCCATGGTACTCGGGTGAAGCAAAAATGTAGCCATCTGAGTGATATACTGCATCAAGGAAATGTTTAAGCTTCTCCCCGCCCTGCTCTACCCCTTTTGCAGGGTTAAATATGGGCAGTTCAAGCTTCCTGATATCGAACAAGATACATTCTGCACCGCACTTTTCAACTTCAGCCATCGCAAATTTCAATGCAGCCATTGTGTTAGAGCGTGGTTCAATACTGCCTCCAATGCCTGTAATTATAAGTTTTTCTCTTTTCAATCTTACTTTATTAATTCCTTTTAAGTATTATATAAAATAATTAATTTTAGTTTAATATAATACTTTCAAAAAAACATATATATGGATAAGCCAACTCTCGATAAAATTGTAAAAACCTTAAAAGAAAAATCAATAGAGTTCAATTTCGATTATCATATCAACAAAGGGATAATCATTCTTCGCGGATTGTTTATAAATAATAAGAACGGTAACGATATTAAATCCCTATTTGACTCATATATCAACAAAGAGTTTAAGTTCAAAAAAACATTATCCTGGTACCTTGGCGACCGGAAAGAAACACTTTTATTACAGCTTAAGAAAGAAATGGAAACTTCTATCCCGGAAATTGAGAGCTACCAGGTAAGTAACGAATCATAAAATCTGCCAGCTTTAATACACTCACTTCATCAAAATCTTTTCCTGTAATCTGCAATCCGATTGGCAGCCCCTTTGAATCTCTTCCTGCCGGAATACAAATGGCAGGATTTCCCGTAAGATTTGCAGTTGTTGTATAAATATCATTTAAATACATCGCCAGGGGGTCATCAACTTTTTCACCAATTTTAAAAGCATCTGACGGAGCGGCAGGAGAAATTATCAGGTCAACTTCCTCAAATGCTTTCCGGAAATCATTTTTTATAAGCCGTCTTACCTTCTGAGCTTTTTTATAATATGCATCATAATAACCGGCTGAGAGTACATATGTGCCAAGCATAATCCTGCGTTTTACTTCAGAGCCAAAACCTTCAGTTCTTGAATTAATGTACATCTCTTCTATTGTTACTGATTCTTTTGCTCTTACTCCATATCTTACACCATCATACCTTGCAAGATTGCTTGAAGCTTCTGCAGTAGTAAGAATATAATAAGCCTGCACTGAATATTTAGAATGAGGTGTGTGTATTTCTTTTATTTCAAATCCGTTTTGACGCAGCTTATCAATTTTTTCATTTATAACATCGTATATTTCTTTGTCCAATCCTTCTGCAAAATTTTCCTTGACATATCCAATTTTTAATTTCTTTATATCATTGATATCATCATTGTAATTAATTGCCGGTACATCAACAGAAGTAGAATCCATTTCATCTTTACCCGAAATAACATCCAAAACCAAAGCACAGTCATTTATGTTATTTGCAAAAACCCCTACAGTATCAAACGACGAAGCAAAAGCAGTAAGCCCGTACCTTGAAACCCTGCCATATGTAGGTTTCATACCGATGACCCCGCAGAATGAAGCAGGCTGTCTTACAGAGCCGCCTGTATCAGTACCCAGAGCAGTCATACACATATCTGCCGCTACTGAAACAGCACTTCCGCCTGATGAACCGCCCGGGACCCTTGTTTCATCATAAGGATTCTTTACCGCTCCATAAGCAGAGTTCTCATTAGATGAACCCATTGCAAATTCATCACAGTTAGTTTTACCGATAATAATTGCATCTTCATCAATCAATCTTTGAACTGATGTGGCAGTATATAATGCCGTAAAGTTCTCAAGTATTTTTGATGCACAGGTAAGAGGTTTATTTTTTAATGAGAGTACATCTTTTACAGCAATCACCATTCCCGCCAGCTTGCCTGCAGTATTGCTGTTTAATTTCTGCTGAATAAGTTCTGCACGCTCAAGAGCTTCTTCTTTAAAAACAGAAAGGAAAGCGTTAAGGTGCTTTCCTTTTTCAATATTACTGAGATAATAATCTACAACTTCTTTAATCCAAACGTTTCCAGACTCAAGATTTTCTCTAAGCTTCTTGTAATTACTGAACATCCGCCGGTTGAAATTATCCCTTTGTTGTTTCTTTGGGCTTGCTGTCAAGAGGTTTTGTCAGGTCTTCTTCAATATCTTTTGAAGCTTTTTTGAATTCCCTGATACCTTTGCCAAGACCCTGCATCATGTCAGGAATCTTTTTTGCCCCAAAGAGGACAAGAATTACAATTGCGATTAAAATTATTTCTGATGTGCCTAAACCGAACATTTTTTTCTCCCTGAGTTTTTCGGAGTTGAATATAAATTATTTAATTTAAACTTTGAATTACACTTTCAAACAGCTTTCTGCCGTCGGTTCCCCTGACAATTTCTTCGCATGCTCTTTCGGGATGCGGCATCATTCCCAGCACATTACCCTTTTTATTCATAATACCCGCTATGTTTGCCATTGAACCGTTCGGGTTATCTTTATACCTGAACACTATCTGCTCATAATCTTCAAGTGATTTTAAAGTATCCTCATCACATAGATAGTTGCCTTCAGCATGAGCAACAGGCAAGCTGATTTCTTTGGTACCATTATATAATGCAGTAAAAATGTTCTTTTTGTTTTCAATTGTCAATGGAACATTTTTGCATACAAATTTCAGGTTTATATTCCTTATCAGGGCACCCGGAAGCAGTCCCGCTTCGCATAATATCTGAAAACCGTTGCAAATACCAATAACCGTTCCTCCCTCATTCGCATGCCTGACAACATCTTTCATTATATTAGAAAACCGTGCAATAGCCCCGCACCTCAGGTAATCACCATATGAAAATCCTCCCGGGACAATTATAACATTCCTGTCACCGATGGAAGATTCTTTATGCCAGAGAAATTTTGTATCCTGGCAAAGCAAGTGTTTCAAGCTATGGTATGCATCATGGTCGCAATTGGAACCGGGAAAAACAATAACTCCAAACTTAGCTTTGCTCAACTTCCGCCTCACTTTGCTCTGTTATTTGAAACGTGTAATCTTCCATAACCGGGTTCGCAAGAAGTTTCCTGCAAATCTCATCAGTAATTCTGTTTGCTTCTTCCTGTGAAGAGGCATCTATTTCAAGCTCTACATATTTCCCTATACGCGTATTTTTAATATTACGGTAACCTAATGATTGAACCGAGTGTTCTACTGTCTTGCCCTGGGGGTCAAGAATAGATTTTCTTAAAGTGATTTTTATCTGTGCTGTATACAATGTTATAATTGATGAATTTTTTTATAATTTTATATGAAACTACAATTAGCAATATCGAGAGTATTATTACCGAAATAACCGGTTTAATATTTGTTTTTGCATGAACCAGAAGGTCCTGGTTCATATAACCGCTGTTAAGCTTTGATTTAACTTTAGCAAATGATACTCTATTATTATATGCAACCAGCCAGTCTTCAACATACACAAAATCTCCGCTTTTAACATCTGTTATATTATCACGCCAATTTTTAGGGTCTTCAAGCATTGGCACACTTCCATACGGAGAATCTTTCACTAATGCCTTATCATATGCAAATGTATTATATATATCCAGTGCACTTCTGAACAGGACAAAAGCCAGCATGAGCATTACAACCCCAAAGCTTGCTTTTATAAATAATATGACGATTCTCCCGAACATTTATTAAGGAAAGTATTTATAAAAATCTTTTCTATGTATTATCCTTTTAAATACAATTTTATCATTATTATAATTGAAGTATACGATTTATCCTTTTCCTGCTTACTCTTCTGTTGCTTCCTTCTTGCATTGCTCTGGAAAGAGCAATATCTTCGAAAACTTCCAGAATAGCGTCATGAAGAAGATCTTTTCTTTCTTCAAGAACTTCTATTAAACTTTCTTTACCTACACTTTTTAATGATTTTGTATTTTTTTCTTTATTCATTATCTGGAGCTTAACTGCTTTTCTACTTTTTCTTTATGGTCCCGGTAAAGCTTCCTGTCAAATATCTTTATAGCTTTGTCTATTGATTCTTTTGCAGGTTCATATTGTTTCAAGTTAAAAAGCAGCTTTGACTGAATATAATAAGAGCTTGCTTCATTTACCGAACCAATTAAATACGGTAATGCCTGGTCAATTAATACAAGACCCTGTTTGAAATCATCTTCTAAAGCATCTTTTTTATCCGCAAGTCCGACCGCTATGCCATTCAAGTATTGTCCATAGCTTAAACGGGCATACTCATAATCGGGATAAAGCTCAAGGGTTTTCTTGTAATATTGTTCCGCTTTTTCTTTATCTTTTAAAGTATAAGCATAAGATTCGGATAATGATACATAAGCATCTTTCAATATATCGCTGCCGGGATTTTCTTTTATAAATGATTCCAGATTATTTACAATTGTTTTTTCATCCGATAAAGCGGCAAGTTTATACTTCGCGTCATCTGTCTTACCGTTTGAATTGTTCGGGTCGGTTTCAATAATTTTATTCAGCCTTGATTTAGCATTATCAAGCTCTCCCATTGACATTTCTTTATCTGCTAATTTCAAATTAGCTTCAATGTTGTTGGGTTCTTTGGCAAGCAGTTCTTTCAAATACGGATAAGTATTTATCCCCTTGTTATAATCCATCATCATTTCGCTGAAATCCTTCACGGGAATATATCCGACTATCCTGTCAATCTCTTCCCCGTTTGAATTAATGAAAAGAACTGTCGGGAAACCTTTTACATTATACTTCTTGGCAAAGTCAACTCCCTCACCTTTTTCAGCATCTATCTTATAATTTACCTGGTTTGTATTTGCAAAATCTGCGACCACGGGATTTGCATAAACTTTATTATCAAGCTCAATGCACCATTTGCACCAATCAGTTAAAACATCCACCATAACAACTTTATTTTCCGATTTGGCTTTCTCAAGAACGTCACTGAACGAACCTTTTTCAAATTTTATCTGTGAATAAGCAGGGCTGATTAAAAGGGCAAGTATTGCAAGAAACAGTATTTTTCTCATGATGTTTATACGCAAATTATTTATGAAAATTCCTTTTTCCCACTTTGATTTAAAGATAGATTTTTTACATTTTACCGAAATATCTCTATAAGTTCAATTCAATTCAAAGAATTGCATTATAACTAACAATTATTGAACAATAAACATTACCCGGCAATCAGTATATTACAAATAACAAAAAACATATAACCTGTTATAAAATCTCAGGTTATAAAATAATCTTTCCGTAATCTTTGTTATTTATTGCTTTTTGTCTATTTCTTTCTTTTTTGGTGTAATTCCAAGTGCTAATATCAATCCCATACCGCCTCCGTAAACGGTGGATATTAATGGATTTGAGGTAATAGGGCATGTGCCGGAGTTACAGCCGATAAAATAATAGTACGCATATCCGGCTATTGTACCGATTATTACTGGCAATAAAAATAAAGCAAACTTCTTCTTCATACATCAAATATAAGGAAAAAATTTGCTTTTTAATTCCATGTTTCTTTGGAAATTAATAACTCTTAAAAAATATCTTCTTCGCTTTAATTTCTTTTTATTTTAAGCTGCTTTTGGCTGGCAATACCGCTGTTAAGAATTTCCGCATTCCCGGCATTAGAAAGCTCTTCAAGTAAGAAATAGCTTTTACCAACCAATTGGATTTTATCAACTAAATTATCCAATATTGGTCTCTCGTTCAAAAGCATATTTCCAAAGATTTCATACGACAGTTCTTTTGTACCAAGCAGGTAAAATCCTCTTTCAGATGTCGGCCCGATCACAAAATCATAATTGTCTAATTTTTCAAAAGCAGTTTCAACAGTTTCTTTCTTAATTCCCGGCATATCAGCCGCCAGTATTACTGCTTTATTGTGACCATAATCAAATATTTTCTCAAATGCATGATACATTTTCATACCGGCATCATTACCATACTGAATGCATATCTGGTAACCCGAATCATATTTTTTTTGATTAAAGCCAATATCGAGGAAAAGAAACTTTTTACTGTCAAGATTCTTTGTTTGCCGATACACATTCCTAAGGCTGTTTAAGTAAACTTTCAATGCTTCTTTATCCTGGTCTCTTTCCACCGGTCTCACATTTTCAATATTGACGACAGGATTAACAGCAAACACAATTAAAGCGTTGTTATTAGTAATTTTGTTTTGCATAGGATTCGGTATTTAAGTTGTTCATAATCTATTTAACAATACTATTATCATGTGAAAAGTTTCTAAAAAATTGGGTAAAATCGCTATTTTATTATTCAATTTAAGTTCATTTCTTAAATGGTTATATTGCAGTTCTAATGAATAAAGTTATAAAAATAATTCTTGGTATTCTTGTTATCTTAATACCCGCCGTACTGGTATTGGGCCTGCTTTTCAAAGGATTAACCAAAAAATCATTTTATCCTGATCACGGAGAGATAAAAACTGAAGGCATCTCATCAAACGTAAAAATTTATAATGATGATTATGGTGTGCCGCATATACTTGCGGCTAATGAAAATGACATGTATTTCACTCTGGGTTATATGCACGCCCGTGACCGCTTGTGGCAAATGGATATTTTAAGGCGTGCTGCCGAAGGAAGACTATCAGAAATACTCGGAAGCTCTGTTTTGGATTTTGATAAGTTTTTCAGAACAGTTGGCATAAATAAAACAGCTTATAAGCTTTACGAAAACTCATCTCCTAAATCAAAAGAAATATTAACGGCATATACAAACGGTGTTAACAGGTTTATGGAAGAACATATGTCTGAGCTGCCTGTTGAGTTCGATGCATTAAATTATCAGCCTGCACAATGGAAACCCGAACACTCGCTTATGATTGGCAGATTAATGGGCTGGGAATTAAATATCGGTTGGTATACTGATTATGTTTTCGGTGAAATAATAAATAAGGTTGGCATTGAAAAAACATCTGATATATTTCCCGATACAAGCGTTACTTTATTTAAGAGAGTTAAGATAGAAATTGATACTTTACAGGATTCAACATCAGAAGAGATTTCAGTAAAAAATATGTCTTCGCTAAAAGATATATCTTCACTGGGTAAAAATTTTTATAATATAAATGAAAGTTACAGGGAATTTTTCGGAATTAATAATTCTCATTCAGGAAGTAACTCATGGGTAATATCAGGCAGTAAATCTGAATCAGGAAAACCTATACTTGCCAATGACCCGCACCTGGCATACCAGGCACCTTCAAAGTGGTATGAAGTACAAATGAAAGCCGGAAATACTTTCGATATTACGGGAATGACATTACCGGGTGTGCCCGCTATAATTATCGGGCATAACAAATCAATTGCGTGGGGGCTGACAAACCTGATGAATGATGATAATGACTTTGTTATACTGGATAAAGATTCAACGGATAACACAAAATATAGGTTTAAAAATCAAACTATTAAACTTGATTCCATTACTGAAAGAATTCCGGTAAAAGATTCCGTAGAAGTGGAGTATATTGTAAGATATACACCAATCGGTCCTGTTATTTCGGATTTGCCAAAACACAGCCTGATAACGGATAAGAATAATGAGAATATTTATAAAGATAAACTATTAACATTCAGATGGACCGGTTATGAAATAACAGATGATATAAATACATTTTACAGCTTAAATAATGCAAAGAACTGGGATGAATTTAAAAATGCACTACGCAATTTTTGCTGTCCCGCACAAAATTTTATGTATGCAGATACTGCAGGTAATATTGGCTATCACGCAGCCGGGAAAGTTCCTGTAAGAAAATCTGATATATATGATGGAAGGTTCTATCCTTCCGATGTTGAAAATGAATGGACGGGATTTGTTGATTTTGATAAACTGCCGAATTTATTCAATCCGCAGGAAGGTTATATTATTACAGCAAATACAAATCCCTGGACATGGCTGAAAACAGAATCAAATGATAAATTTTATATTTCATATTACTGGGAATCATCATCCCGCTTTGACAGGATAAATGATATGCTTAAGAGCTCAACAAAATTCAATACGGAAGAATTTAAGCTTATACAGATGAACACTCAATCAGTATATGCACAAAATATTTCCAAATTTTTACTTGATGCATATAAGGATTCAAAAAATATTGACCCGGTTGTTTATTCAGCTTTGGAAAAATTCCGGAAATGGGATGGTGATATGCATCATAATGAGCCTGAAGGAGCATTGTTCAATGTATTCTTTGTTTATTTTATAAAAAATATTTACAATGATGAACTGGGTGATGATGTATTTAAAGATTATCTTTCAATTGGTATTTTGCCGTACAATTCTACCATACGCTTACTCAACAGCAAGATTGAAGAATCGCAGTTATGGTTCGATAATATAAATACTACTCCAATAGAAACGAAGGAAGAAATAATCAGGAAAAGCTTCAATGAAGCAATTGATTATTTAAGAAAGAGATTCAACACAGATGATATTGGTGCATGGAGATGGGGCGAACTGCATACGATAAAGTTCAATCACATACTAGGCTCGGTTGCTGCACTTGATAAAACTTTTAATATTGGTACTTTTGAAACAGGCGGAGACCAAACAACTGTCAATTGTTCTGAATATAACTTTTATGATGCATACAAGAACGGTAAATTTGATATAAAGCTGGGACCATCAATGAGGATAATAACAGATATGGCGGATGTAAGCCATTCATTATCTGTGAATACAACTGGTCAATCGGGCCAGCCGCTGCATGATAATTACAGTGACCAATCACGTATGTGGCTGTACGGTGAATATAAAAAAATGGTAATGGATGAAATAGAAATGGTGAATAAACGATATAAGCTGCTGACACTAGTGCCGAAATAGTTTGTTAAGTTTGTTAAGTTTGTTAAGTTTGTTAAGTTTGTTAAGTTTGTTAAGTTTGTTAAGTTTGTTAAGTTTGTTAAGTTTGTTAAGTTTGTTAAGTT
>RPQH01000138.1 GCA_003820375.1 Ignavibacteriota bacterium | reverse complement strand
TATTCTGTCTTAATAATCTCTTGTCCTTTTATTCCAAATCCATGACTGAGTAAATTACTATCCATCTCTACTCCTTTTTTTATTACAAAAATAATAATAAAGTACGAATTATTATGATGAACCCGTCAAATTCATCGGGATGCTATGAATAAAATGACGATTTTGAGCTGTAAACGCCAATTTTTCATCAAAATAAAACTTCACTATATCATTAACTAATATCGCTATGGGAAGAATTTGTTAGCAAATTATTGTCGCTGATGTTGGGGAGTTAAAGTGATACTTGAAGCCCATCCGTGTCAATTTAACAATCATCCCCCTAGCCCCCTTCGAAAGGGGGAACTGCTCTCTATATTAATCCTCCAAACTGAAAAATCCCGGTTCTGACATGTTTTTAAAGAGCGATTAATCTATTTTACTCAAAAACTTGACAATTAGCAATTACTATATTAAATTATCCCAGAGGGATCCCTGTGGGATATATGTGATGCTTATATATTATTATAAGCATAAGTAACCGTTCTTTGTAAATATAAAAATGAAGATATGTGCGTCGCTGATACATTGAAGTATTGGTATAGCGATAATCGTTAGAAAATTAATATACCCGAAAAATATGTACTGAAAAGTGCATAAAAGTCCGGGAGCCGTGTGTTGGGAGTTAGAGAGTTGAGAGTCTGAGAAAAGATTTTATTTATTTAATATCTATACCTGAATTACAATCCTACCAAGAATTGAAATCAGGGGTGATTTTATAAACTTATTCCAGACATTTAATAACAACCAAAGTCATATCATCATGAACAGGAATTCCGGAAGCAAATTTTTGAACATCTTCAAGTATATACTCAATTATATCCTGTGATGATATGTTAAGACATTTAAACATGGCGTTATACAATCTTTCTTCACCATATTGTTCACCTTTTCTGTTAAACGCTTCGGTTATCCCGTCTGTATACATAACGATTACATCTCCACTATTTATTGTAATACTGCAATTCCCGTAATTAACTTCTTTCTGTACGCCAAGTGCCAAACCGCCTTCTGATAACATCTTCATGTTTTTGTCATCTTTTGGGAATAAAACAGGATAATTATGTCCTGCATTTGTATAAGTTAGAATCTTGTTTTTAATATCAAGTATGCTGTAGAACAAAGTAACAAACATTTCTTCGGTTGAACTGGTGTAAATAAGCTTGTTGGTTTGTTCAATGCAATTTATTGTATTTGTATTTGCCATTGCCTGGCTTCTGAGTATCGCCTGCATATTTGCCATTAGCAGTGCGGCAGGCAATCCTTTACCGGATACATCTCCTATACAAAAAGCATGTGATTTATCATCAATTTCGATAAAATCGAAATAATCGCCCCCCACTACCTCGGCAGGAATTGTTTTTCCTGCAATGTCAAAACCGGGAATGGAAGGTGCTGATTTTGGTATCCATTCGGATTGTATTGTTGAAGCAAGCTTTATTTCCTGCTGTACTTTGAACAGCGTTTTTTCTTTTTCAACCAGTCTTGCATTCTCAATTGCAATAGCAGTTTGATTGGCAACCGTGAAAAGAAGGTCTATATCTTCCTGTGAATAAACTTTTTCAGAAAGCTTTGGTCCCGTGCTTAAAAAACCTATAACATTACTTTTCACTACCATTGGTACAATCAATTGAATACCGGACTTAACAATTTTCTCGATTTCTTCATCAGAAACATTGTAATAATGTCTTTCATCAACTAACGTTGAAGCATTAATGGGTGCCTTCCGGGAATCGAGCAGTGCCAAAATTCCCTGGGGTTCCCTGCTGTAATTACACAGTTCATAAGGTATATTTCTGCTGAAGCAAATGCCTTCTCTCTTTTCATCAAACAATACACCTGCAATCTTCTCGATATGCATAGTAGTTGAAATAGTATCAACAACCGAATCCACAATCTGTTTAAGATTAATTTGCAGGGGCAGTATTCTACTGAAGTCAAGAAGTGCTTTTTGATAATTATACTTTTCGCGGTAAAATATACGGTCGACCCAGTTCTGTACACGCTTTTTAATAGGATCAAACACAAAAGCAATTATTATCAAAGCGGCAAGCCCTAATGCGTTATCATCACTGTGTCCCAGGTAATCCTGAAGCAGAGAACCGGCACCGAAAACCAGTAAAATATATATTGAAGCTATTGTTGTTGTAACTGTACCGTAAATAATGCTTTTTTTAATTAGCAGTTCTGTATCCATTAACCGGTACTTAAAAATACTGTATCCAAATGATATTGGCAGTACGATAAGCAGCAAACCGGGAAGTAATAAATACGGCTTAACAAAAATTATATATTGATTGGTATTATTCAGGTATAAAATGTATATATAAGATGAGATTGCAATGAAAGAAGAAATCAATATTGGCCTGAGCTGTTTTCTTTTTTCAGCAGGTACATATTTAAAATAGCTGTGAGCAAACATCACAAGGCCTGCAATGAAAAATCCTGCCGGAAGATTTACTAATATCTGCAGTACCCAGACAGGTAAGTAAAAAATATTCTGGTTCAGCAGCATAACAGCTATAGCAGCAATGCTGATTAAAAGAACTGTAATATTATTTCTTTTCGCTTTTTCCCTGTTCCGCCTTACCGGGAAATGTGTAAAGAAATTAATAAATACTACCGGTCCAAAAGCACGCCCGAAAAAGACTAATGCGATAATAAATGCATTATAAAAGTATATTTTAGTCCCGCCATCTATCTGTAAGAATCCAAAATGCAGCAGCAAAAGCAAACACATATAAGCAAAATTCCGTTGAACAATTCCATCAGGTCTTGTCATCACAACAATAAAACCTACAATTAGAAAACCAACACCAAATAATAAATTCCCAAGAAAAACAAAATTAAAGACTTTAATAATTTCAACTTTTGTTTCAAATATTTCACCGTTCCGTTCTATTGTATAAATCATAGAACCTCCGCGGGGAACAGCATTTACGGCAGTTATCCATCCGGTAGGCACTATTGCGTTATAACTCTTACCGTCAAGCTTTAACAGGATATCGCCATCCTTTATTCCTGCCTTGTCAGCTACTCCTCCGGGAACGACGTCTGTTATCAGCAATACACTGTCTCTTTTAGGTACAGGCCGCCATGCACATTGATCATTGCTGATTGCATTAAAATAGAGAATGCTTGAAGCATTAATTGCTGCAATAATTAATACAATAAGATAAGAAACTAAGAAAAAACGCCGTATTGTTTTCGGGGACCTATTTTTAAATGATAGTTTCATTGTAAAATGTAAACTAACTATTTTTGTTTAAATAGAAAATTCAATTGCGGAATATATAGCTTATACCGCCTTTATATTGCATGAATTTATTGTTCCTGCCACCACCGCCAACATCGAATTGTGCCATTCCATAGTATGAAAATTCTGCACTTAAAAGAAAATTCTTTGTTAGAAAATACTCAACATCCATTTGAAAGCATACATTTGGCATTTTATCTACGAGAGGTGAATTTTGTTCAAGTGAACTTAAGCCTGAATAACCGGTAGAAATTGAAGTAGAGCCAATTCCAATACCGGGTGAGAAAATAAATTTATCATAAACAAACCTGTATTTAAAAATCAAATCAATATTATTACCATAAATTGTGCGGTTTAATGTTATTGTATCGTAACTGTCATAAACCTTATCACTGGAAATCCAGCCGTTATATTTTAATCCCAGATAATAATGTTTCCCAAGAGGGAAATCAAATCCCAGGTCAAAATTAAAAGCTGCGGGTAAATCTTCACCATACCATAGCATGAAATTGTTCCGAGCATCTTCGGTTTGATAACCTATCTTTGCGGAAAACACAAAAGCCCTGTATAATACATCATTTGTATCCTGCGAGTTAACATTATTTAATGAAGTTAATAATATAAAAATGAAAATAATACAAAAGTTTTTCATAGACGAACACTATAGTTAAGTCCCGTTTTAAACTGGAAAACATTATTACTCCTGTTGCCGCCGGGTGAAAATTGCTTCATACCATAATAAGTTATTCCTGCACAAATCATTAAATGCTTTGTCCATAAATATTCAAGGTTAAGTTGAATGGTTATATTAGCCATTCTGTTAGAACGAAACTGGCCTTCAAGCACTTTATAACCTGAAAATTTTGTTTTAAACAATGTTGAACCAAATCCAATACCGGGTGCAAATATAAAATTACTAAAGCGATACCTGTATTTGAATAGCACGTCCACATTAGAGCCATATATTTTTCTGCTAAAAGTCACAGAATCACCGTCATCATAAACATCGTCACTTGAATACCAGCCGTTATAATTAATACCGGCGAAATAATTTTTGCCAAATGGTATATCCAAACCTATATCATAATTAAAGGCTGCGGGTAAATCTTCACCATACCATAAAGGTACATCTTTTATTTTAAATCTGTCATCAACGGTTTGATAACCAATTCTTGCAGATAAAAACATAGATTGTGTTAAAGGATCTTTAGTTTGAGAGTTGATACCATTACCCGAAACCAACAAACAAAACAACAGGAATACTGTAAATATAATGTTCCTCATTTTATGGCAATTTCTATTTTATTAATGTAAGATTCATAAGAATAGCAAAATAAACAATACATTAATTAAGCAAAAAATAACTTATTACAAAAAAGTTATTAACTTAAATTATTGTTTTTATATAATTTTTTTTGAATAAAATATTACATGTTTAAAAACATTTTTATTCTTCTTTCAACTTCATCTTTTCCAAGAACATAGGCAACTAATCCAAGCTCGGGTCCATGCTCTTCACCTGTTAATGCAAGACGTACAGGCATAAAAAGATTTTTCCCTTTTATTCCTGTTTCTTTTTGCACTTCATTTAATAATGGCTTAAAGCTTTCCGTAGTAATTACGTTGAAGCCGTTTAATTTATTTGATAATGATTCAAATACCCTCTTAGATGAATCAGAGCTTAACATTTCCTTCTGCATTTCATTAAGTTCAATATTACTTTTGTAATACCGCTCTGCCTGTACAGGGATTTCATCAAGCTTATTAATGTATGTTCTGACAGCAAACACAACTCTTTTTACTTTTTCCCGGTCTGTTATATCAAATCCCGCATTTTCCATAATTGGAAAAGCTAACTCAGCCAGCTTATTCATATCATAATTCTTAATATATTCAGCGTTCATCCAGTTTAATTTTTCTAAATTAAAAACTGCACCGGATGTTTGAACTCTTTCAATCGTAAATAACTTTACCAGCTCTTCGAGAGAAAATATTTCTTTGTTTTCACCTTCACCGGGATTCCACCCAAGCAGTGCAATAAAATTAACCAATGCATCAGGTAAATATCCTTTTCTTAAAAAATCTTCTGTCGCCACATCACCCTGCCTCTTGCTTAACTTTGTCCTGTCGGGATTCAGTATTAATGGAACATGAGCCATCAGGGATGCTTCCCATCCAAGTGCTTTGTATAATAAAATATGTTTAGGTACGGATGTTAACCATTCTTCTCCTCTTATCACATGAGTGATTTGCATTAGGTGGTCATCAATCACATTAGCAAAATGATATGTGGGGTAACCGTCACTTTTCATTAATACCTGGTCATCAACCAAATTTGTATCAATTGTTACAGTACCTCTTATCAGGTCATTAAAACTTACTTCACTGTTCTGCGGTACTTTTAATCTTATTACATAAGGAATACCCTGCTTAATTTTTTCTTCAACTTGTTCTTTGGTAAGGTTCCTTGCACTTCTGTCATACATAGCCTGAGCCGCACCCTGTTCAATCTGGAGCTTCCGCATTTCTTCAATCTCTTCGGCAGTTTCAAAAGCATAATAAGCATCTCCCTGCGAAAGAAGCTGTTCAATGTATTTTTTATATATATCAAGCCGCTGTGATTGGAAATAAGGACCATACTCCCCACCGATTTCCGGGCCTTCATCATATTCCAATCCAATTGATTTTAATGTCTTAATTAAATTTTCAACGGCACCTTCAACCTTACGCTGCTGGTCAGTATCTTCAATTCTTAATATAAATTTCCCGTTATTATGCCTGGCAAAGAGATAATTAAATAATGCTGTTCTCAATCCGCCGATATGCAGGTAACCTGTTGGGGATGGAGCAAAACGGACACGGATGTTAGTTAAATCAGTCATATTATCAAATATTTTTTTATATATTTACAAATATAATTTAAATAACAGAGAACAAATAGCAAATAACTAATGGAGAATTTCCGGTCAAATTCCACAACCCGTTTTTCAGATAAAGTAGATAACTACGTCAAATATCGTCCTCACTATCCTCAGGAGATAATTACATATTTAAAAGATGAAGGAATAATTAAAGAAGATTACATTATAGCAGATATTGGCTCGGGTACAGGTATATCAACCGAGTTGTTTCTTACTCATGTGAAAAAAGTGTATGCAATTGAACCTAACGATGAAATGAGAAATGCAGGTGAGAAAATGTTATCTCAGTATTCAAATTTTATGAGCATAAAAGCAACTGCGGAAAACACAACCCTGCCAGATAACAGTATTGATGTAATTTGTGCCGGACAGGCATTCCACTGGTTTGATCTGGAAAAATCACGTGAAGAATTTAAACGGGTATTAAAACCGGGCAGCTATGTTATATTAATGTGGAATGTCCGTAAGCTTTATGGTACTCCTTTTCTGGATGACTACGAAAAAATGCTGTTGAAATACGGAACAGATTACATTAAGGTAAGACATGAAGGCGTAGGTCATGAAACAAAGGTTAAATTTTATGGAAATGACAAATTCACTGCAAAAATTTTTTATAATGAACAGGTTTTTGATTATGAAGGATTGGAAGGAAGATTGCTGTCATCTTCTTATATTCCCCGCAAATTTGAACCGGGTTACGATGAAATGCTTGAAGAACTAAAAATCATCTTTGACAGGCACAATGAAAATGGTAAGATTAAAGTGGTCTATGATACTGAAGTTTATGTGGGAAGGTTGAAAGGTTGAAAGGTTGAAAGGTTGTAAGGTTGTAAGGTTGTAAGGTTGAAAGGTTGAAAGGTTGAAAGGTTGAAAGGTTGAAAGGTTGAAAGGTTGAAAGGTTGAAAGGTTGAAAGGTTCCGCTGCTTACCAAAAGGCAATTTGGTAAGCAGCGGAAATATAAAATTGTTACTTTACAAGAATCATTTTCTTAATATCTTTAAAATCACCTGCAGTAATTTCATAAAAATATACTCCCGTTGCAGAATTCAATGCATTCCATTGAACATCATATGAACCGGGATTAAATGATGAGTTAACTATTTCCTCTACTTCCCTGCCCTGTATATCATATATTTTTATTTGCACGTGAGAAGTTTTTGCAATATCAAATCTTATGTTTGTAACAGGATTAAACGGATTTGGATAATTTTGATATAGAGCAAATTTATCAGGGATTAACCCGGAATTGGATGTGACCCCAACTGTTTCATTTGTGTAATTTACAATCCTGAAATTATCAAAATAAAATCCATCGCCCGGAATACCGTTGTCAGTGTAATAATAATACCTGAAACGAATTGTTTGTCCTATGTACGAATTCAAACTAATCCTTTCATATATCCATGATTGGTTTGCATGATATGAAGGCTGTCCGCTTACAGTTGAAGTAAATCTTCCTGCAAGATTGCTCCATATAGAGCCGCCGTCTGTGCTTATCTGGATTCTCACATAATCATATGATGCTTCTGTTGACCATTTAGCAAAAAACTCAAGACGCGGATTTACTGTATTACTCAGATTGACCGGATTGTTTAATGTAAAATAATTCTGTGTTGAATTTCTTGAATTCCCGTATCTTGAATCAGCAAAGCTGTGTCCCGGTCCAAAATAAGCAATGCCGGTTGTATCCCATTGAATCTGGTTTCCGGATTTAGTCCAGTTGCCTGTACCGCTTTCTGCATTATCGGAAAACATAATATTCGCTTTGCCTACTATAATGGAAATCGTATCGCGGTGAGTCAATACATTTTCCTGTTTTACGCTTACAACCAGTTTCATCTCATCAAGATAATTAGCACTTGCATTAAGCCTGAAAACAAACGGGTTGGTATTAGTTTTCATCTGCCTGGCAGAAATACTGTCATAATTCTGCGATGCCGTTATTGCAGCAACATTCGGATAGCTTGTAGTAATATCGACAACAACATTTTTTGCTGCACGTGATAGTCCCTTATTCCTTATTGTAACCTGGAACCTCAGTGTATCATTTTTTTGCACATACCCGCTGCCGAGAATATTATAATTCTGAAACCTTGCATATCCTCCACCAACCCATGTAAGATATTTTAATCCTTCCAGGTTTTCGCTAGCAATGGGAATAATTTCTGAAACGCCGGGCCAGAAACCACTGCCGCCTACTTCCGGTGTCCAGCAGTAACCACCGATTGAATGCATATAATCACGTGTGGTTCCGTTTGAATAATAATCCAGCATCTGGAAAACTGTACCGTAAGTATAATTATTCTCCGATGCAAAATCTGATGTGAAATCTGCATAAATATCATATGAAACCGAGCTGTCTGTATATCCATACGGATTCAAATATCTCCCTGCAACTGAGTGCATTGAAAAACCTATTTTAGGACTAATCTGCTGCATAAGTGTTTGAACTGCCTGTGTCTCAGCTTCTGATGCCGCTGATGGTCCTCTGTACGTATCCGATGATGGATTACCGCTTGAACCTATATTATCATATCCCCACTTGTAACTGTAATTTCTGTTCAGGTCAACTCCAAAATAACCTCCGTAAGGAGTGCGGTTCTTTCTCCAGCTTCCGCCGCCATTCGGATTTGTTGTTTGGTTCCTTACATATCCATCAGGATTTACAACCGGTATAATAAATATTTCACGGTTATTTAATAAGTGTGCTACTTCAGGATTTGAATTATAGTTTTCCAGCAGCCAGTACATATAATACATTAAGGAAGCCATCGATTGCGGCTCTCGTGCATGATGAAGTGCATCAAAATAAATTGCCGGTTCGATTGCAGATTCATTTACATCAGGGTTATCCGAAATTTTAACTGCCCACATTTTTCTTCCTTCATATGTTGTACCTTTATCCATTTTGGCAGTAATCAGGTTTGGATAAAGCAACCGCATTGAATCAAGTTTTTGCACTACTTCTGTATATGTATAAAATCCTCCCATGCTTCCATATGAAAATCCAAAAACATTATCCTTCTCCTGTAGAATCCTGCTTTGAAGCATATCCGATTCCGAAGGTGCAGGACGATTGCGGTAATACTCATCCATATCAGGAATAACAACTTCGTGGCTTAAACCTGTATTACGCAAACGGGCAAGCTCTTCCTGGTTTATTTCAATAATTATACCATCATGCATATTTCCCCTGTAATGCTCTACATCAATATCGTTCATCTGCAGGGTTAAAATATCCCCCGGATTAGTTATATTTACTCTTACTTGTGAATATTTTTCAAGCGGTGATTTTTGAAAAACATCTTCGTTAACAGTAAAATTAATAAATGTTAATGGAGCCAATACAAGCAAAATTACTATATATGTATACTTATTTTTCATTGCTTTGGTATTTAATTCTTACAATTTTACAAATTTTTTCCAAATAAAAAAGGCAGGCGATAAACCTGCCCTTTTAACTGGAATAATTTAAATCTTCAATAAGATTTTTTTTATTTTACAAGAACCATCTTCTTAGATTCCTGCAAATTCCCTGCTTTTAATACATAATAATAAACACCTGATGCAAGCTGTGAAGCATTAAATTCAACTTCTTTTACTCCTGCAGTAGTGAATTCATTATTAACAAC
>RPQH01000137.1 GCA_003820375.1 Ignavibacteriota bacterium | reverse complement strand
TTACTGCTAAATAAAATATGGAGTGCAGTAACCGTGTTACTGCTAAATAAAATATGGAGTGCAGTAACCGTGTTACTGCTAAATAAAATATGGAGTGCAGTAACCGTGTTACTGCTAAATAAAGTATGTTACTGCTAAATAAATAATATTTTTTAATGGAAGAATTAATATTTAAAATATACAAGCATAATCCACCCCATTTATTTGTTCCAAATTCAAAATATTTTGTTACAGGAGCAACTTATCAGAGAAAACATTACTTAATTAATGATGAATCAAAATTTGCCTTATTATCTTCTATAAAAAAGGGATTCTCTGATTTAGACTGGCAGCTTGAAGATTGGGTTATTTTAAATAATCATTATCACCTAATGGTAAATTCTAACGGTGATTCTTCGACATTAAGTTTTATAATAAAGGAAATTCACCGTTTTAATGCACTTTGGGTTAAAAAAAATATACCTCAGGCAAAAAATGAAGAAGTAATATGGTATAACTATTGGGATACCTGCATAACTTATGAAAATTCATATTTCGCAAGGTTAAATTATATATGGTTTAATCCTGTAAAACATGGTTATGTAGAATTTGCTGAAGATTGGATTCATGGAAGTTATTATAAAAGGGTTAAAGAAGAAAAAGAATATTTGGATTCAATTAAAGAAAAATATCCATTTGATAAAATAAATATTGATGATAATTTTTGATTTGCAGTAACTGCACTCCATATTTATTAGCAGTAACACGGTTACTGCACTCCATATCATTTAGTAGGAACACGGTTACTGCACTCCATATATTTAGTAATATCAAAACTCCGAGCCTAAAGTAATTCCGATATTAAATAATTCCTTATTTCCCGAAGCTTCCTTAATTTCTTTATCTAAAATAATCTGCACTTCCAGCTTAGATTTTACATAAAAGTATTTTGAAAAATAATACGTCGTACCCATATTTAAAAATAAAACGTTAAGTGCACTTTTGGAAACATCGTTGTAATATTCATTAAACTTCTTCGAGCTCCAACCCATACCTGCAGTAAAATTCATACCGATATCACGGCTAACCCATTTCTCAAATGTAAAACCGGCATCACCATAATATGAACCTGAATATTTTATAAAATCAAAGCTGTGAGTTGTAAAGATACCAATGTTTTTAAATACCGGGCGTGAAAATCTCAGAACAAGCTCTGCTGTAGTTTCGGATTCTTCATCACCGGGTAAATAATAAAGCAGTATCGACGGTTCAATGGTGAGTTTTTTTATCTCGGCAGAATATCCCGCAGAAATATCTATCTCGTTTAGCTTATTGCCTTCCCTGATGCCCGGCTCTAAATTACCCCAAACATACATATTGAAATTTTTGTAATCAGCAGATACACACGGCTGAATCACAAAATGTTCACTGCTGCTTATACCGCGCCACAGGTATTTCGAATTAATATCTGTGCAAATGCCGTAATTAATTTTTGCCGGCTGGTCATCTCTTAATTCCTGTGAATAAGATTGTGTAGTCAATATTAATGTGATTAAAACTAAAAAACCGGGCAGTTTGTATTGTTTCAATGTCAATTATATTTTGCTTATAAATAATAATGTGTTAATACAAAGATAATCTTTTTTCGTAATTATAAATAAGTATTTACTCAACACACTCTAAACACTCAACACACTCTAAGCACTCTATTCACTCTACTCAATATTAATCCTGCACTCCGGCAATGAATTTATAAACAGCTTACCGTAAAACTTGGTAATAACCCTGCTGTCAAGGATAACAAGTATTCCTCTGTCGGTTTTATTTCTTATTAGCCTGCCAATGCCTTGCTTGAATTTCAATATTGCACCGGGTAAAGTAAAATCAAGGAATGGATTACCGCCGCGTTCTCTTATCGCTTCAATCTTAGCTTCAATAATCGGGTGGTCCGGTACATCGAACGGCAGCTTGGTAATTATCACATTCCGCAGACTGTCGCCCGGCACATCAACACCCATCCAGAAGCTGTCCACTCCAAGCAAAACGGAATTTTCATTTTCCTTAAACTCCAGAAGTAATTTATTCTTCGGCATTCCGTTGCCCTGCGCAAGTATATCAATATCAGAGCCGTCAAATTCCTTCAGCAGGTGGGTATGAATCTTCTTCAGCATCTTTACATTTGTGAACAGCACCAGCGCGCCGCCTTTTGTCTTATTGATATATTCCGGTATCATCTGCTTCAATGATTTCTCGTATGCCGTTTCTTCGAACATTGATGAAAGTGTATCATTTGGATTAAGCTTTGGCTCAGGTACATTCTTAGGTATAAATATCTGCATCTGCTCCTCAAAGTTGAAAGGGGAGTCCATGATTAATCCATCAACATGTTCAGCACCAATGGAACATTTAAAATAATCCAGCGACTTGTTAATTGAAAGCGTTGCCGATGTCATGAGTGAGCATTTATCATCAGTGAAAATATTCTCCCTGAAATACTCTGCCATGTTAATTGGTGACATGCTCAGTGTCATGTTCGATTTGTGCGCCCATTGGTTTTGTTCAACCCAGTAAACATGCCCATCCATATTCTGCCTGAGAAATGTGATGATTGTGTTCTTCAGTGCATTGAGCTTTGTATGGTAATTCTTGATTTCGTTCTCTTCGTCATCATTCCTTGCACGCTGTGTGAGCTTCAGCATATCTGCCGAAAACTCCTGCAATGAAACGACAAAATGCTCGTTCATATTTATCGGCTGGCGAATCCTTATCATTTTCTCCCCTGCAAACCTGCTGTTGAGATTGTAAATTACCGTTTTCACATCTTCGAAAAATATTTCATTCTCATCCGAGAGCTTCTTGAGCTGTCTCTGCATTACATCAAACCTTGCATCAGCGAGAAATCCCTTTCCTGTTTTGGGATTGTAAAGCTTATTGAACCAGAACCTTATCATTTCACGCGATACGGAAGGGGATACATTCTCAGCGGCAATGGGCTCAACCATATGCGCCTCATCAAACACCGCGAAATCATCTGCATACAAATATCCCGACGTTCTCTTCTCATAAAATCCGAGCAGTGTAAACAACAGGTAATGGTTTAGTATTATCAAATCGGCTTTATTCAGCTTAACCTTTGCCTGCTGGTAAAAGCAATTGCTGTTTTCCGTGCCGCAAGATTTTGCAGTGCAAACACCTTCTTCAGCAAAAATCTGCGTCCAGATATTATCCGGTATCCTGAACGGGAAGTCCTGCTTTGTGCCTTTGCCTGTCTTCTGCACGAAGCTGTAAATCTTCTGCAGTTCATCCTGCTCGTGGTCTTCGAACAAGCTGGATTTACGCATTAATGTCGCATTGAGCCGCCGCGTGCAGATGTAATTATTCCTGCCCTTGAGGATTTCAGAGGAGAACTCGATTGGCAGTATATTCCGCAGTGCGGGGATATCCTTGCTCATCAATTGCTCCTGTAGGTTGATTGTGCACGTTGAAATTATCCCTTTCCTGTTGTGCTCTTTGGAGAACAAAATTGCCGGTACAAGATACGCAAACGATTTCCCGATACCCGTAGGTGCCTCGATTATCACATGTTTGCCTGTTTCAAGCGATTCAGCATAAGCCATTGCCATTTCCTGCTGGGGTCTGCGGTACTCGAACGGCGTTATTTGCGACAATAATCCGTTAGGTGCGAATATATCCTCTATACGTGAAATAAAATCTGACATAAATGAAAGATAGCTATCTATTCTAATAAATATTATTCATTTTTTTTGACATCATTTTTAAGGAGATGGGGAGGTTAGAGGTTAGATGTTGGATGTTGCAGGTTGGATGTTGCTTAAGTTGGAATTGGATTGTTCCGGAAAACAAAAAAAGTGATTGCTTCAATAAAATTAACCACGGGTTTTAACCCGTGGAAAACGGATACACATGATAAGGGGCTTTAGCCATGAATAAAGTATATAAAACAGCCACAGGTTTTACCGGAATAAAGGAATATAAAATTGCACGGGTTTTAACCCGTGGATAATGAAAAAGCTAGATTTGGGCTTTAGCCATGAAAAAAAGATATAAAGTAACTACGGGTTTTATCAGAGAAAAAATTTTAAGTAACCACGGGTTTTACAAAGAAAAGATTATAAATAACCACGGGTTTTACCAGGAAAAAAATATTTAGTAACCACGGGTTTTAACCCGTGGAAAACCGATAAGCAGGATAAGGGCTTTAGCCCCCCAAATAATCTGCTTTTCGGTTTTGGACTGAAGTCCGGCAGGCATGTTGTTCTACTGTCACGGGTTAAAACCCATAGTTACTTTTTCTTCTGCAGAATTTTGGTTGATTTTTAATCAATAATATTACTATATTACATTCACACATCTCTCTCATCATTTAGGACTGCGGGGTACTTCCGGAAAAGAACTACAAAATTATACTGTAAAATATATCTCCTCAAAAACCATACGGAGCAATGGGAAAAGGGAAATAAATAATATTTTCCAAATATTATTATTTAAACGAAAGGGAAATAATATGGTTTTTTATATTTATAAAGATAAAGCAGGTGAATGGAGATGGTTTTTAAAATCATCGAACGGGAATAAAATAGCAGATTCAGCAGAAGGTTATTTTAGTAAGAAGCATTGCCTGGATGCAATCGGACTTGTAATGGATACGAACAGGGCTACACCTTATTATGAAGTATAGAAATATACCGCTGAGGTACAAGCCGGAGTTTTTTTGATTCATTATTTTATTTTCTGCCCGGCTTCAAACCAAAAAATTATCATCGTTGTTGGTATTTCACCGGCAACTAAAGACATTTGTTATATATTTTAGTTGCTTATAAATATACAAAAATCATTATATTACAGCTGCACATCTCACTCATCATTTAGACTGCTGGATACATCCGGAAAAGAACTACTGGATAATGCTGTTGGAAGCTCATTAATTGACTAAATGAGCCATAAGTTAGTTAAATAATACATAATTGTATTTATTAACCTTATTAGAAAATCTAAAATGTAGATATTTTAAAATAATTTGTTTTTTTTAAATTGATTTTACTTAATTCACAATATTTCTTAAAAATTAAATACTAATATTTATGAAAAAATGCAAATACTTATCTATCGAAATCCATCAAATTGACACATTGAATGGAGTGATTGAATATCCGATACATATTTGTAATTTAAAAGCAGATAACCAAACATTAAATCTCCAAATGACAATGACATTTTATAAAATGGGAATTCCAAATGCTATACCAAATAATGAATGTCCTTTTGCAATAATAGGCAATGAAGAAAAGTGTCCTTGGTATAAACCTGTATAAATTTAAAAAATCACATTACTAAAATGCATAATTTAACAATGTGATAGTAATATAATTATTTAATCTATTATGTTACATATAATTTGATATAAAAATTATGGGACATAAACGAAATGCTTTTTTACCAAAATCAAAACGTTGGAGAGATATTGTTTTCCAAATTTCGAACTATAGTATAGAAAACAATAATATTTCGTTAATCGCAGATAACATTTTAGAAAATGTTAAGGACAGATTTAAGTTAATTGAAAATGATAAAGGAGTAAACACGACATTTAAATTTTTACTTCTTTTATCTTATTCTACTCGAACACAAAATCCACATAATTTTCTTAAAGAAAACGGAATCGAGTTATCTGATAATTTAACACCTTTACAAATAACAAAATCTTTAAGGATATGGATAGATGAAAAAGTTGATTCTAAAGAATATGCTTCTTTTGCTAAAAGTGCTGCTATTGATGCAATAAGTTATTGGTATCAAAAAAATGAATATAGCCAAAGCAATTTATTCGAAGCGAAACAAAACCAATTTAATGTTTGGGAAAAAGCATCTAATGGAACTGGCTTTTGTGATTTATCTAGAAAATATTTCTCGAAATTTATTGAAAAATATTTAAAGTATTTTTTAGAAAGAGAAGCTTCATCAAATAGCAGTAGTGTATCTGAACGAGAATCATTAAATAAAAATTTAGAAAAATATGTTGAAAATATTTCTCAACATTCATTTGAGACTTCAAAAATAACACAATCATATACTGCTGGTTGGTATAATAAATATGTGATTAAAGAATTCCCTTCAGACAAAAAAATAAAAGAATTCATTTCAATTGCTTTTAACAAACTCAGAGCGGAGTTTGAAAGAGAGCAGAAAAATGGATAAATTCAAATTAAATATTTTTGTATGTAATGGAGCAAAAATTCCGAGAAGTTTAAAAAACCTCAAATATAAAAACATTGCATATATTAATTATGATATAAAAGATGAAAATACATTACTACATATAGGCTTACCAAATTTCGTAACAGATGTAAGACATTTATCAAATAATGTAAAAGATTTATTAGAAATAGCCTCTTTCGTTTATGCAGCTGATAGAATGACGTACAGAGGAGACATAAATAGTGTGGAATACAATAAATGGAGCAGAAGCTTTCATTTTATTATTAAAGTTAGAGATTTTGAATTTTGGAATCAATCAACAGTTAAAATAAAATTATCAAAAGCTCTGAAATTTATTTCAGGTGATAAAGATTTTTCATTTACATTTGAAAAGGACAGACCAATTCATGAAAATGATCTTTTCGATAAAGAAGAATTTAAATTTAACCCAATAAATAAAATCAAAGTAATCTTATTTTCAGGTGGTTTAGATTCATTAAGTGGGGTATTAGATTCATTAATAAACTCTAATAATGATATATGCTTAGTGAGTCACAAATCAAGTCAACCAGGAATAACACATACACAAAAAGAAATAGTAAAGAGATTGAAAAAAGATTTTCCTAATCGATTTGAGCATTATTTATTTAAATGTAATTTAACTAGAATAAGGGCTGCTGAAGAAACTCAAAGAACTAGATCATTTTTATATTCTTGCATAGCTTTTGCTTTATCTACCGCATATTCAAAAAACGAATTTTATTTCTATGAAAATGGAATGACTTCTATTAACTTTCTAGATAGGCAAGATTTGATCAACTCAAGAGCTAGCAGAACAACACACCCCCAATCGTTAGGATTAATTAGTGATTTCTTGAAAGAATTTAATCCTAAGTTTAATATTTGTCAACCATATTTCGACAAAACAAAAACAGACGTAGTTGAAATGTTCAAAATATTAAATAAAGAAGATTATATTAGTAGTGCAGTTTCTTGTAGTAGAACATTTTTAAAAGATGAAAATCATTCTCATTGTGGAGGTTGTTCACAATGTATTGAAAGAATATTTGCTGTATATAGCAATTCTATGGAAAAGTATGACGGTGAACTTGGTTTATATAATTTTAATTTTATTAAAGATGATATTCCTGATGAAGTGATAAAGAATCAAATAATTGATTATGTTAGATTAGCATTAGAATTTTCCAAAATGAATATTGATAATTTTTACAGCAAAAAATTAGAAGATCTTGAATTATTAAGTGGATATGTAAATGATTCTAATGAAGATGATTTAGTTAATATAATTTTCGAACTTGTAAAAAGACATTCTAATCAAATTGAAACAGCGATTGATAAAATGAGAATGAAATATGATAAACCTTTTAAAGAAAATGCTTATACGGAAAAATCATTTTTGAATTTAGTTAAAGATAAATCTTATTTTAAAGAACCAATTGTAAGATTTGTGGAGAAAATAATACAAAAAATAAATACTTCAATACCAATTGCTTATAAAAATAGAAAACCATTTAATGAAAATGAACTCAATGATTTTATAAATGCATTATTGGTCCATGAAAAGGAAAACTATGAAAGAGAATATCCAGTAATAAAATTTTCAAACGTTAAAACAATTCCAGATCATTCTTTTAATTGTACTGATTTACTACTTGAGTCAAAATATCTTAGAGACAAAATATCTCTTAGTTCTATTACCGATGAAATAGCTTCTGATATAATTAAATACAAAAATTATAATCATCTTTTATTCAACATATACGATCCGGAAAGAAAAATTACTAACGATAATGTTTTTAAAAAAGATTACGAAATTAATAAAAAATGTACGATTAATATAATTAGATAAAATTTCTTTATCTATTATTTTATATTTTATTTAAAAATTACTAATCGTATTTTCCTTAAAACTCAAAACAAATGGCATTAACAACTATATTCAAATCATTATCATCAATCCTTCTCACTCTCATCACACTCCTCATTCTTTCTTCATGTTCTACCAAATTACCGCAGGAAAAACTATACGGGACATGGGAGAGCAGGCATAAGTACTTAGATACTGCTGTATTGATTTTCTATCCCGCTGATACAGGTGCATATGGATTCAAAAACAACCCCGATTCTTTAATCAGAACATCTTACAAAGTAACAGGGGACAGCAGTAAATTACCTTACGGAGAAGTTACTGTTAAATTCAGTGAACTTTTTAACGCAAGCAATGAGCAGGCAAAATTTAAACTGACTGATGATAACCGTCTAATCTTTTATGACCTGACCGGCACTGCAAATATCGAGGAGTATATTTTCGAGAAGGTGAAGTAACCCCTCAAAGTATTCCCGCGAAAGCGGGAATCCCATAAATGATACGGAAAATCCTCACCGCCACCCATCCCCGTGTAAACGGGGATCTCATAAATGATACGGATACACCCTTCATCTGTCATTCCCGCATGCTTCTGGCGGGAATCCACTGTGATAAGTACAATAGAACATTAAACATTGAAGATATTGATTAATCTGAGAGAACTGGAAACCATTCACATTATAAAGAAAGATTGTTCGTATCATTGCAATATGGATTCCCGCCAGAAGTATGCAGGAATGACATAACGGGGATTGCGCGTGTGAAGGCGTGCGTCTGCCTGGCAGTTGCATGCGGGCCTGTCAAAGGCATGTTAACCTGAGGCTGTCAACTCTGTTCTCTATGCAGCTTTTTCCAAATGTACATTTCTCACATTTTCGTATTATTTTTGTATAAGTAAATAAGAAAATCATGGTACCATTAATTGGATTACCGGTTTCACGTTTATGCCTGCTTGCATGCGTGATTATTTTCTGCAATGCTTCACTCACTCCTGCATGTGATGTGAAGCTTAACAATCACGCTTGTATAAACACATCCGTAACAGATTCTACCGACAAAGATGCCATGGATGAATCCGACGTTGACAGTCCCCCCGAATGCCTCAATTTAAGCGAGGTGCAGGATTCATTTGTCTATCCCGATTCCGCCAGGAAGATGGGTGTTGAAGGCAAGATAATGGTCAGAATACTTGTTGATAAGCTTGGATTCGTGAGAAAGATAGGGGATATGACAGGTCCTGAAATTTTTTATGATGAGGTCAGGAAGAAAGTTGTAAAATTAAAATTTGCACCCGGCATATACGAGGGCAGGATTGTTAAAGTCTGGGTCAAGGTACCGCTGTATTTTAAGCTGCAGAGGTAAGGAAGAGAGTTCGGAGAGTTGAGAGAGTTCGGAGAGTCAGGTGTTGGGAGTTGAGAGTTGTTGGAGTATTGAGGACAAGGGGTGATTCGTTTTGATAAACATGATTTCTCATATTTCAAAAAACCGGGTAAGTATTTTAAGACAATAATTTTGGAAAATCACCCCTTGAATTACAATATAGGCATGATGTGTCAGGTAACTCGAGGGGAGCAGTATAGATTATTTGTTTATTAACTCAGTTTACTTATACCAGGAAAATCCCGAAGGGATGATATTATGGTAGAAATACACCTCCGGCATGATGGAAAATCCCGAAGGGATGATATTATGGTAGAATGAATTTTTCACCGGGAAATAGAATCCCGAAGGGATGATATTATGGTAGCAATACACCTCCGGCATGATGGAAAATCCCGAAGGGATGATATTATGGTAGCAATACACCTCCGGCATGATGGAAAATCCCGAAGGGATGATATTATGGTAG
>RPQH01000136.1 GCA_003820375.1 Ignavibacteriota bacterium | reverse complement strand
TCTTTCCCAAATTTATCCGCATCCGCTCTTTCCCAAATTTATCCGCATCCGCTCTTTCCCAAATTTATCCGCATCCGCTCTTTCCCAAATTTATCCGCATCCGCTCTTTCCCAAATTTCTATTTGGGAAAGTTTTATTCTTTAATTACCGATAAATTATTTATCTCAGCTCAAAAACTTTCCCAAATAGAAATTTGGGAAAGAGGAGTTAGAGTAACTCTCCAAACTCTTCGAACTCTATGAACTCTTCGAACTCTATGAACTCTTCAACGCTGCCGTTATCTTTTCTGCGGCTTCTTTAAATCCTTTTGCAGAAATCAGATTCAATCCCGATTCATCCAGCATTTTCTGTGCTTCAATGGCGTTTGTTCCTTCTAAACGGACAACCACAGGAATATCAATATTAATATTCTTTGCAGCTTCGATGATACCGCCTGCAACCCTGTCACATCTTACTATTCCACCAAAGATATTTACCAATATTGCTTTTACATTCTTATCCGATAAAATAATCTGGAATCCTTTTTCAACTGTATCTTTTGAAGCCCCGCCGCCCACATCGAGAAAGTTTGCAGGTTCGCCGCCTGCCAGCTTGATTATATCCATTGTTGCCATTGCAAGTCCTGCACCGTTTACCATACATCCTACATTCCCGTCAAGCTTTATATAATTTAAATCATATGTTGATGCCTGTACTTCCAGCGGGTCTTCTTCATTTATATCACGGAGCTGAGCATAATCTTTATGTCTGAACATTGAATTATCGTCGAGAGTTATTTTTGCATCTAGTGCTACAACCCTGTTGTCATTTGTAATAACCATTGGGTTGATTTCAACGAGCGATGCATCAGTATCTTCATAAGCTTTATAAAGCTGGTTAATGAAATAAATAAAGCTCTTGAACACTTCACCTTCAAGTCCGAGAGCGAAAGCTAATCTTCTTGCTTGGAAGGTCTGGAAGCCAATAGCAGGGTCAATCCATTCTTTAATAATTTTTTCAGGAGTTTCGGCAGCAACTTTTTCAATCTCTACACCGCCTTCGGTTGAAGCCATGATTACATTTTTGCCGATTGTTCTATCCAGAAGAATACCAAGGTATAATTCTTTTACGTAGTCAAGCCCTTCGGTAATAAATAAAGTCTGAACCAGTTTTCCTTCGGGTCCCGTTTGATGAGTAATAAGCAGGTTGCCAAGAATCTTTTGAGCATACTCTCTTGCTTTTTCAACAGTAGGAGAGAACTTAACGCCGCCCTCCTGGACTAACTCGTCCCTGTTATCTTTGCTGTAAACTTTTCCTTTGCCTCTTCCGCCGGCATGTATCTGTGATTTTACTACATACTGATGGGCACCTCTTGCCTGCAATGTGTATATAGCATTATCAAATTCCGACATGTTTGTTATTGCTACACCGTCCTGGACAGGAACACCATATTTTTTTAGGATTTCTTTTGCCTGGTATTCGTGTATTTTCATTTTTGTTTATTGTTTGGTTATTAGAAAATATAATATTTCAATATTCGATACGCAGCGTCACTAACTGCCGGAGGCAATCATGCGTGACTGGATTAATAATTTACAACTATTCTTTACAAACCTTACAAACCTTACAAACTTTACAAACTACTTTGCTTTCTTTTTTGCTTTTTCCTTATTATCATCGGTACTGTTTTCTTTAGTACTGTTCTCTAATGAATCAAGCTTTTGTTTTAAAGAATCAAGATTTATGTTCTTTAAGCTTGTATCAATCTTGTTCAGAGTCTCATCTATTTTCTCGTCAATTTTCTCGTTAACTTTTTTTTCAACCTTCTCAGATAGCTTGCTGCAATTTACAGCTCCTCCAAGAATTAAAAACGCTAATATGATTTTTATTTTATTCATAATAAATTACAAAATTTAGTAGGTTTAGTAATTTCCACGAAAGCGGGAATCCCAGTCATGAATCAATTGATTTTTTCTCTAATATTTATATCGCTCTATGCCGCGAAGACCGCAAACTTCCTAATATAATAACATCATCTCTTTGGAATTCTTTCCGTATCTGATGAATTCTACTGTAATAATATCATCCCTTCGGGATTTTAATATATTATTGTCAATATTCGAATCTTTCAACTTTCCAACCTTTCAATCATCATCTCCAATTCGCAATTCGAAATTCGAAATTAATCAAATCTGCTTTACCACATAATCGGAAATCGTATCGCCAATTGCAAGTGATGATGTTGCAGCAGGGGAGGGAGCATTTAATACATTAATTATATTCCCGCTCTGCTTAATTACAAAATCATCTATCATTCTACCATCTCTTCCAATCGCCTGAGCCCTTACACCGCTGCCGCCTTTTACCAGATCTTCTTTTTGTATCTCAGGAAGCAGCTTTTGCAGTGCTTTAACAAATGCTCTTTTGCTGTATGAACGCTTGAACTCACCCATACCGACTTTAATATATTTCCTTGCAACTTTTCTGAAACCCTTCCATGAAAATATTCTGTAAAGGTCAAATAAGTTTATATCTGATTTATTGTAACCTTCCAGCTTAAAAGCGAGCACAGCATTAGGTCCTGCTTCCACACCGCCTTCTATCATTCTTGTAAAATGAACTCCAAGAAAAGGAAAATCCGGATTTGGAACAGGATATATCAATGTATTTACAAGATATTGTTTCTCTTCTTTAATCTTGTAATATTCACCCCTGAACGGAATTATCCTTACGCTGCTGTCGTCGTTGTTTTGCCTGTAAATCCTATCTGAATATAAACCTGCACAATTTACAAATACATGGCACTTATAGCTTTGTTTATCGGTATCAACTTCAATTGCATTCCCGCTGTCATAAAGACCGATAACTTTTTCAAGAAGAGTAATCTCTCCGCCGTTCAGTATAATGTTCTTTGCATATTTTTCCGTTACAACTTTATAATCTATAATACCCGTATAAGGAACATGTATAGCTTTAATCCCATAAGCATGCGGTTCAAATTCTTTTAACTCTTCCTTCGATATTTTGCGGATATTTGTTAACCCGTTCGCTATTCCTCTTTCATACAGTGTTTCAAGATAGGGCAGTTCTGATTCATCTGTTGCAACTATAACCTTGCCGCAAATATTATAGGGAATACTTTCTTTATCGCAAAACTCTAACAGTTGTTTATATCCTGTTATGCAGTTGGTTGCTTTTAAGCTGCCCGGTTTATAATAAATACCGGAGTGGATTACTCCGCTGTTATGCCCTGTCTGATGACGGGCAATACCTGCTTCTTTTTCTATTATCAGCAGCTTTGTACCGGGCTGCTTCTCCAGAATTTTCAATCCTGTAGCTAAACCAACAATACCTGCTCCTGCAATTATTACATCGTAAATCATAAATTCAAATAGTGAAATAGCGAAATAGTGAAATAGTGTTATTTATCTCAGCTTTCCCAATTCTCTTTAACGGAGGAATTTGAGAAAACTGAGACCATATAATTTTCAACCTGCAACCTGCAACCTGAAACCCTATACCTTCTCAGCAACAATCTTTGTCTGCTGGAACAATAACAGGTAATCGGAACCACCTGCTTTAGAGCATGTTCCGCTCATGTTAAAGCCGCCGAATGGATGAACACCAACCAATGCACCTGTGCATTTCCTGTTGAGATAAAGGTTACCAACAAAGAAATCCTTTGCAGCTTTTTTCAATTTCTTTTTATTCTTTGTATAAGCCGCACCTGTTAATCCATACTCGGTATTGTTGGCAATCTCAAGCCCTTCATCAAAATCTTTAGCTTTAATTACAGCAAGTACCGGTCCGAAAATTTCTTCCTGCGAAATTGTATCACCGGGTTTTACATCTGCAATAATTGTCGGCTGGATGAAATACCCGCCGTCAACTTTTTCACCGCCTAATACAAGCTTACCGCCTTCCCGGATACCTTTCTGAATGTAATTCATAATATTGTTCTGTGCCTTCTCATTTATAACAGGACCCATTGCGGGATTTTCATGTGACGGGGCTACCGCTATTTGCTTTGCCCTGTTTACAAGCTTCTCAAGGAATTTATCATATATCTTTTCCGAAACGATAACTCTTGAGCATGCTGAACATTTCTGTCCCTGGAATCCGAATGCTGAAGATACAACTCCTGCAACTGCATCATCGATTGACTTAATTTCATCATCTACAACAATAGAATCTTTGCCGCCCATTTCTGCTACAACTCTTTTTATCCATCTCTGTCCCGGCTGATGTTTTGCCGCAAGCTCGTTGATGCGTAAGCCTACTTCTTTTGAACCCGTGAAAGATATGAATCTTGTTAACGGATGTGTTACCAGCAAGTCACCGATTGCACCGCCTGAACCTGTTACAAAGTTCAATACACCTGCGGGAATTTCAAGCTCTTCCATAAGCTTAACAAACTGTACTGCAATAGCGGGGGAGTCGCTTGACGGTTTCAGAACAACTGTATTGCCTGTTACAATTGCCGCAGTTGTCATGCCGACTAAAATTGCAAGCGGGAAATTCCATGGGGGAATTACAACACCCACACCAAGCGGAATATACTGCTGTTTGTTTTCTTCACCTTTTATTTTTACAAGCTTAGGTCCTTTTGAATATCTCATCGCTTCTCTTGCATAAAACTCCATGAAATCGATTGCTTCGGCTACGTCGCCGTCTGCTTCTGCCCAGTTCTTGCCTACTTCATAAACCATCCACGCTGCAAACTCAAATTTTCTTTTTCTCATTAATGCTGCAGCTTTTAAAAGATACTTTGCTCTTTTTTCTACCGGTACATTTCTCCATGAATCAAATGCGGCATGTGCGGATTCGATTGCTTTGGCTGCAAGCTCTGGTGTGGCTTTCTGGAATATCCCGGCTTTTTGGTCAGGATTAGACGGATTTACAGAAATAAGCTTGTCATCTGTTTTAATGTGCTCCCCGTTAATAAGGAGCTCGTACTCAGTTCCCAGTTCCGCTTCTACCTTTGCTAAAGCTTTTTCAAAAGCTTTTTTATTACTGCTCTTGGTAAAATCGGTCATGGGTTCATTTTTAAAAGGTTTCATGTTCGTATTTATTTAATTTGTTCTTAGATTTTATAATAATTTTTATTTAGAAAGATACTCTTAATTTCGAATTTCGAATTGCCAATTGCGAATTGAATTGGACAATTATTTAATTTCGAATTTCGAATTGCCAATTGCGAATTGAATTGGACAATTATTTAATTTCGAATTATAAACTTTCAATTGCAAATTTGACATAAAACTCAGAAACCGCCTATTGTTTATTATTTATTATTTTTTATAATTTATTTTCTTTAGCTGTTTTTCCTGAAGCAGTAAAAATTGCTGTAAATTCCCGTGCTTCTTTTAGTAAACTGTCCAGAATTATTTCTTCACCGGATTTAAGCTCTTTCAATATTTCCAGCCAATATATACATTCATCTGATTCTTCTTCAACTATTGTAATTTTTGATATAAAATCTGAACGGGACCTGCCCTTACAAGCCGCTCTGTAATTCGCCCCAATTGAAGAACCGGCTCTTGATAGTTGTTTTGCAATTACCCTTGAACTTAGTTTCTTATCATCTAAGGTATCTGTAAATTTGAACACGGATACTGCAAATTTCTTAGTCCTTTGTTTTAATTCTTCTGAGTTCATTTATTAAGTATAAAATTATCAAAATAAAAATTAAATTCTCAAATTCCTCAATCAATCCGCAATTGGCAGTTCGAAATTCGAAATTCAATATCCAAGTATTTTGCAGACCTCATCATGCAGCTTTGGTCTTACATTCCGTATTTCATCATTTGTGCGTGTTGGGTAAACTCTGTTGGTAAGGAATATTACAATTATATCTTTGTCCTTATCTGCCCAGACAGATGTACCTGTGTACCCTGTATGCCCAAAACAATTATGAGAAAACTTATATCCGCATGCAGGAGGAAATTTAGTCGGCTCCGGTTTTGTTTCCCAGCCTGGTGCACGTGTATTGTTATAGCCCAAACCTGTTACCTTTGTTGTGAACATATCAACTGTCTCTTCCCTGAACATAATTTCGTATTGACCTTTTGCAGGCATTCTTCTTTCGTCAATATATTTACCTTTATTCATCATCATCTGCATGAACTTAAACAGCTCGGGTCCGGTAGAAAACAATCCTGCATTTCCTGCAACACCTTCAAGCATAGCGGCAGTCTCATCATGTACATAACCGCGTAACAATTCATTTCTCCAGTACGTATCATTTTCAGTCGGAGCTATCCTGTAATCTTCCGATGTCGGAATCAGAAAATCGGTATCTGTCATTCCCAGCGGATTGAAAATATTTTCCTTGCAGTATTTATCAAGCTTTAGCCCCGAGATTTTTTCTACAATATCACCAAGCAGAACTGCATTATAATCGCTGTAAATTGTTTGTGTGCCTGTGGTATATTCTTTTAAGCAAGTATAAATTGCATTTCTTACTTCCTGAGGTGTTGTATAAAGCTGGTAAAAGGGTGTCCACGCTGTTAAGCCGGAGTTATGCAGCAGCAGGTTCATTACGGTTATATCTTCTTTATTGTTCACGGCAAACTCAGGAATATAAGATGCCACAGTTGCATTTAAATCTATTTTTCCCTCATCATATAATTTCATGACAGCTGAAGTTGTAGCAATAACTTTTGTAACCGATGCGAGGTCATAAAGTGTATTGAAGCTTGCAGTTTTTTCATCTTCATCATATGTTAATCTGCCGTAAGTATTTTGATATATCATACCTTTGGAATTTCCAACAACAAGCACAGCAGAAGGGAAAGCCCGTACAGAAATAGCATCCGTAATAATTTCATCAACTTTTGAAAAATCATACTTTTTGTTTTGGGCAAAAAGCGGCTGTAGTGCTATTAAAAGAGCTATTAAACAATATTTCTTTAAAATCTTCATTAGAATAACAAATATACCTATTATAGTTAAAAGTCTCAATGAAATGCAAATTGGCGGAAATTAGCGGGGGATTAAAATTAACATATTGTTTTTTAGATAAATGTCGTATAATAGAATATCCTTTTCCCAACTAAAAAAAGAAGAAAATGAGAACATTAAAATTTCTCTTTTTTCTGCTGATAATACTATTATTACATCCGCTTTTATACACTCAAACACCGGAAAAACCGGTCGACCCTGAAATTATCAAATATATGCCATTAAAGGTTGGAAATGTTTGGATTTACAAATGGGTTACATGGAATGTTTATCCTAATTCGATTGATAGTGGAAGAATTAAAATTGTTATGTATAAAGATACAATTCTGAACTCAAAAAAGTATTTTTATTTCCGAAGCAACTCTTCAGAATATCCGGGACCATTAGGATATAATGCAAGATGGATAAGATATGATTCATTATCAGGCAGATTAATGGGTTATAACAATATGTATTGTCCTGTATATCAAACCGAATTTATAATAGACAGCCTTCCATCAAAAAAATATGACACAGTAAAACCATGCTCAAATGTTTATAGAGCTTGTACTGATACAGGAAGTGTGGTTATTACAGGACATAATACACTTCAAAAAAGATTTAACAGTAATTATCTAACATGTGAGTGCCTATTTTACGCTAAAGACATTGGCATTTATGGAAGTTATGAAGGAACTTTAGCCGGATTATATTATGAACTAAAGGGATGTATCATTGATGGAATTATTTATGGGGATACCACACTTATTGGCTTAACCGTTATTTCTTCATCTATTCCACATTCATTTGCAATATATCAAAACTATCCAAACCCCTTCAATCCCTCAACAAAGATAAAGTTTGATGTACCTAAAGAAGATAGAAGTCAGAAGTTAGACGTTAGACTAGTTATCTATGATGTGCTTGGAAGAGAAGGTGCTACACTCGTCAATGAACAGCTTGCTCCCGGCACATATGAAGTTGATTGGGATGCATCTAACTATCCAAGTGGTGTTTATTTTTATACATTGCAAACGGAATCCTTCAATCAAACAAAAAGGATGGTGTTAATAAAATGAAAAAGTTTTATTTGATATTTTTGTTTTTTGCACTTAATACGGTTAATATATTCACACAGCAATCCGGATGGTTTTGGCAAAATCCATTACCTCAAGCAGAAGATATTATCTACACACAATTTATCAATTCTCAAACAGGTTACGGAGTTACAACAAGCGGTACAATTTTAAAAACAACAAATGCAGGGCTAATCTGGCAATGTATTCCAACTTTAGATAATAGAAATACTAGTGGGTGTTTCTTTTTTAATGAATTAACCGGTTATATTGCCGGTGCTAAAAGTAAATTGGAAAAAACAACAGATGGCGGAAATACATGGGTTAATATTTCTGTTCAGGGAAATCCTCCGGATTATGGCTTTACCAGTATTAATTTTATTAATAGCACAACAGGTATTCTAGGTGGTGCTTATTCATATAAAACGACAGACGGAGGAATAAATTGGACCAGAATACCAATTGCAAATAATGTCCATTATATAAAATTTATTAATAATAATACCGGATTCTTAACCAGAATTGTTGATTTCTATATTAATGGATTACAAAAAACTACTGATGGTGGTCAAACATGGGTTACAAAGTTAACAACATCTTATTATAACGTTACTCCGAAATTCGATTTTGTGAATGATACACTTGGGTATACAAATATGAACAACGGTTATAAAACGACTGATGGAGGAAATAACTGGTTTTATTTTCCGTCACCTGTACCACCCGGTAATTCAATTAATGATATAAAATTCTTAAATAATAATACAGCATATTGTGTCTCTGCTGTGAATTTTACTTCTTTTATTGCTAAAACGACTAACAATGGATTTTCGTGGGATACATTAAGATTGACAGGTGATATACGTGTTGAGCATATTAACTTCTTTGATGGACTTACGGGTATAATATATGGTTCCGGCGGAAACATTTGCAGAACATCAAATGGAGGACTAAATTGGTCTTATCTGAATTCAGGTATTAAGAATATTTGGTCAATTACCAAAATTCAGTTCACGGATAATCAGACGGGTTATGTTTGCGGCGGCGATACTTTGTTTGCGAAAACAACAAATGGTGGTAACAATTGGATTAAGCTAAATTTGAACAGTAATTCTTCTGCTATCAGCAGTTTATATTTTTTTAATAATTTAACAGGATTCTTTGCAGCACAATCCCATACTTTAGGAAAAACAACAAATGGTGGGGTAAATTGGAATATAATTCCAATACAAAATGGTAATTATAATTTGGTTTGCATAAATTTCGTCAATAGTAATACAGGTTTCATTGGATGTTTAGATGGTTATTTATTAAAGACAACAAATGCAGGTTTTAACTGGAGTTTAAATTATTCCATTTCCAGCCCGGCTTTTAATGATATTTTTTTCATAAATGAGAATACCGGATTTGTTACAGGTAATGCATACGGCAGTCCGATTTTAAAAACAACTAATACAGGGAGTAACTGGAGTATTTATAATACAAATTTAAATGGATTAGGAAGTATTTGTTTTGTAAATAATAATACTGGATATGCTGTTGGAAATTATACAATTCTAAAAACAACTAATTGCGGTATTAATTGGATCAATAGTTTTACTGCACAAATTCCTTTGACATCTGTTTTTTTCTCAAGCCCTAACACGGGATATGCAATAGGATTTTATGGTGAATTTGTAAAAACAACTAATGAAGGTGCATCATGGACAAAATTACACTCCATGACAAGGAAGGACTTGTGTACTCTTTATTTTATTGACGATCTTACGGGCTTTATTGCAGGCAGTAACAGTATAATACTAAAGACAACAACAGGTGGTTCTACAGTGAGTATAGAAAAACTCGGCAAAACAATTCCACAAAATTATTTTTTACAACAAAATTATCCCAATCCCTTCAATCCAATAACAAAAATAAAGTTTGATGTACCTAAAGAAGATAGAAGTCAGAAGTTAGACGTTAGACTAGTTATCTATGATGTGCTTGGAAGGGAAGTAGCAACAATT
>RPQH01000135.1 GCA_003820375.1 Ignavibacteriota bacterium | reverse complement strand
GTTTTTCACTATTTCGTTAGTTCATCCGGAGAGATGGGTGAGTGGCTGAAACCAATCCCGAGTGCTCGGGACTAAACCGTCGTAAAGAGGTTGTGCGTTCTTATTAATTTTATTCTGTTTTCCACTATTTCGTTAGTTCATCCGGAGAGATGGGTGAGTGGCTGAAACCAACGGTTTGCTAAACCGTCGTACGCTGTAAAAGTGTATCCCGAGTTCGAATCTCGGTCTCTCCGCAATAAAAATTATATAAATGTCTCCGCTGTGGATGTGAAAATTGCTGAGATAGTGTTTCCTTCCATTTTTTAAGATAAACACTCTTTGAATCTAATCTTTTTCGTGTATAGTATAATTCATAAATGTTACTTAATTTGCTGTTAAGGGAGGCAAACTCGGGGAATTTGGAAGCTCGTTATTTGTTCCGCAAAATTTATTCCTCATTTCATCATTATGTTTTTAGAAAAACATATTATAATTAATATCATGAATAAAAAATTATTATCTTGTCTGTTTTTATTTGCAATTTTCTTTTCAACTCAAATTATTTTCTCGCAACACCAGGATGCAGTAAAGTTTTATAATTCAGGTGTCCAGTCTGAAAAATCCAATAATATGGATGAAGCTATTATGTATTACACTATGGCTATTCAGATGGACAATAAATATGCTGAACCTTACAGGAGCAGGGCAAATATTTACAGAAAACAAAAATTGTATGCAAAAGCTATCAGTGACCTGGCAAAAGCTATTTCTTTGGAACCTAAAAATTTCAGGAATTTTTATGACAGGGGAACTACATATTTCGAAATGAATGAATTCGAGAAAGCCGTGAATGATTTTTCATCTGCTATTGCAATAGAAGCCGGTAATGACGGTTTGTTTACAATGAGAGGAAATTCTTATTTCCAGCTTAAGGATTATAAAAATGCTTCTGATGATTTTTCTAAAGCTGTTGAGATCAATTCAGCTAATACCGAAGCAAAAGATAAACTGGTTGAATCAAAGAAAATGCTTGGTGAAGACTATCTTACTGTTAACGATAACGTTATAACTAAAGAAGAGCCTAAAAAGGAAGAGACTAAATTAGAGGAACCGAAAAAAGAAGAACCTGTAGTAGAAATTAAAACTGACATTCCTCAAAAAGAAGAAATTAAAAAAGAAGATATAAAACTGGACGAGCCGAAAAAAGAAGAGGCTAAATTAGAAGAACCGAAAAAAGAAGAGGCTAAATTAGAAGAGCCCAAAAAAGAAGAGAAAGTTGAAGTTAAGATAGAAGAAAAGACAGAACCAGTAATAGAAAAAAAGGAAGAAATTATACAGCCGTCTCTTTCTGCGTCAGATTATTTAAATATGGCAATGCAGAATATTAAATCGGAAGATTATACTACAGCTGTGGATAATTTGAATAAATCTCTGGAGATTTCAAAAAGTGCCGATGCATACTATTACCGCGGAAAAGCATACATGGAATTATCAGATTACAATAATGCAATTAAAGATTACACCAGCACTATCGAACTTGATAATACATACGAAAAAGCTTATGTAAACCGCGGATTCATATATACTGAATCTAAGAAATATGATAAAGCAATAGCCGATTTCTTAAAAGCTGTTGAAGTAAATCCAAATTCATCTTTTGCATATTTTAATCTTGGAATTGCTTACTTTAACGCAGGTGATAAAGATAATGCCGCTGATGCTTACAGACAGGCAGCTAAATTGGGTGATAGTGATGCAAAAGATTGGCTGAAAAGCAACGGATATAAATAATTACGATTTGTAAAATAAAGTTTTGAGTTGAGATAAAAACCTCTTGAAGTATAATGCTTCAAGGGGTTTGTTTTTTATATTAGTTTTTGATTTTATATCACACTTGTAAACGTTTTATGTACTAATCCTGTGAATCAGCTAATAACTTTAAAGCTTGTTTAAAACTTATAATTCAATACTTTATAAATAAGCTTTGCAGTTAAGAAATCCGGAAAATGGTTATCCTTACGCGGGGCAAGCTCCACTACATCAAATCCCACTAAGTTTCTGTTCTCAATAACTTTCTTTAAAAGCATCATAGTTTCATGCCAGTAAAAGCCGTTTGGTTCGGGAGTACCTGTTGAAGGCATAATGGAAGGGTCAAAATAATCTACATCAAATGTGATATAGACATTATCACTCAATGTCTCTAAAATTCTCTGCAGCAATTGCTCATCAAACCCGTCATTTCTCATTTGGTATGCATAAAACGTGGAGATGTTTTTTTCTTTAATAAACTCATATTCTTCTTTGCACTGTGCACGTATTCCTACCTGAGTAATATCTGTTGTAAACGCGGTAACTCTTGCCATAAATGATGCATGTGAATAAATACTTCCTTCGTATTCATGCCGCAGGTCAGAATGTGCATCAAAGTGAAGCACGGACATATTCGGATAAGTATCAAAATGTGCTTTTATTGGTGCTGTAGATATTGAGTGCTCACCGCCAAGCGTAACAACAAATTTACCGGCATCTATTAATTCTTTAACGGAATTGTAAATTAAATCCAATGCTCTTTGGCTGCTAAGCTTATTAAAGCTTAAAGGTTTTAATGCGGCAATACCATGCTCAAAACATACTTCTTTATTCGTCTCTTCATCAAAGAACTCAACGTAATGCGAGGCTTTTATTATTGCAGCAGGTCCTTTTGCCGTTCCTTTTCCGTATGACGTGGTTTTTTCAAAAGGGCAGGAGAGTATAGCAATTTTCGAATTTTCAAATGAAGAATATTCTTTTTCTATTGCAAGAAAGTTTTGTGAAACCGGCAGAACGCTTTTTTTACTTCCCATCTGATTTTATCTCTTTAGCGTTTAACTCATTTTTAAGTATAGAACGTATTTTTTCGTAATTATCCATATTACCTGCGGTTTCACCTGCTGTGCTTCCGGGTTGTGAAGCCGGTGCCGGGCTTGTTGTTCCTTTTACTATTTTTAATACCAGGTTCAGTCCAAAGTAACCGCATATTTTTCCTGCAAGATAATCATGATAGTTTGAAAGCAAATCATAACGTGTCTCATCTACTTTTATAAAGCATTTTGTCTTCCCATCTGAATTAAATGATGAATCTTTTAGCATGCTGTAAACCCATTTTTTCTCATTCTTTATCAGGTCTATAATTGAGTTCCAGTGGTTCTGCATTTCATTGTATGATGATTGAACATCCAACGGCTGTGACACGCTTGGTACAGTGTTTATATTTGGCGGAGTGTTAACTGAATATATCGTCTGGGTTTCCTGTGTCTGCGGTGCGGCTGTAATTTTCTTTCCTGTTACCGGAGCCGATCCGCTTACATCATATGAACCACCCGTAGGTGAAGATAAATTGATATTGGATGAACCTGATTTCAGGTTTTTTAATTCATCCAAAACTTTTGATATCTCTTTTGTATCGGTGAACTTTATCAATTCAATCAGCAATGCTTCTATCAAAGTTCTCTGGTTTGAAGAATATTTAAAAGTATATTCTGCCTGAAGCAAAAGCTTTAACGAATTAATAATTTCTATTTGTGAGAACCTGCTTAAATTTTCCTTATATTTTTGCTTTATAGATTCCGATTCCAATATCATATCAACTGAATTTGTTGATACAGCAATTAACAAATTCCTGTAATGGTTGGTAAGTCCGTCTAAGAAAGTCTGCATGTCATAACCTTTGCCAACAAGCTCATCGAAATATTTTAACAGGCTTTCAGCATTCTTTTCTTTTATATTATCAGTAATATTAAAATACACATCAGATTCGGCAAGGTTAAAGAACACTTTAAGCTTACCAAATGTAATATCATTATCGCAAAATGCAGCAGCCATATCGAACAAACCCTGTGCATCTCTCATAGAGCCGTCACCTTTTTTTGCAACAAAGTACAGAGATTCCTCATCTATCTTAATGTTTTCTTTACCTGCAATAAAATTGATGCGTGCAATTATTTCATCAATAGTTAAGCGTTTGAAATCATATTTCTGGCATCTTCCGAGAATTGTCAGCGGCACCCGTTCTGGTGCAGTGGTTGCAAATATAAAAACAACATACTGAGGCGGCTCTTCAAGCGTTTTCAGCAATGCATTGAATGATGCACCGGTCAGCATATGCACTTCATCTATAATAAAAATTTTGTATTTCGAACGGATTGGTCCGTATTTAACTTTTTCCTTCAGCTCTCTTACATCTTCAATATTCCTGTTAGAGGCACCGTCAATTTCAAATACATCGGGATGATTGCGGTTATCGTTATCTATTTCTTTACAGCTTTCACATACATTGCAGGGGTCACCATTGGGCTGCGGATTAAGGCAGTTCAATGATTTAGCCAGTATTCTTGCAACTGTAGTTTTGCCAACTCCCCTTGGGCCGGAGAATAAATAAGCATGAGAAATACGGTGGTTTTTTATGGAGTTTTTTAAAGTTTTCGTAACAAATTCCTGCGATGTTACATCTTCAAAGACTCTCGGTCTCCATTTTCTTGCAGTTACTTTGTATTGTTCTTGTTCTTCAAATTCAAGAGCTTCAGCCATGGATTATTATAAATATATTTCGATGTTTTCTTCCTTATTCCCAATTTACTAAAATTTTTAAACTTATTTAACCCATTGTTTTAAATCTTGAAAAAAGGTTATAAGTTACAGGGGGGAGGGGCGGGTTGCAGGTTACAAGCAGGTTTCAGGTTGAAAGTTGGAAGGTTAAAAGATTGAAAAATTGTTCAAAGGCTGCGTACTGATTCTAAGTCATTCGGATTAGTGCTGCCCACGAATATTAAAATTGGTAACAGTGGAATTAATTTTGATAAGAGAATTTCATAGAATCAGAAATAAAGGGGTACTGATAGTACGCAATCTTTTAACCTGAAACTTTTAACCTGAAACTTTTAACCTTCAACTTTTCAACCTTCAAACCTTCCAACCATCATCCCTCACTCCTTATTGAAATCTATTCCGCAATACCAAATGGATAGTTCTGTTCCATCAAGGCGCTGCCATACACTTGCAGTGAAGTTATTGTAAGCAGCTATTCCGACATAATCACCGAAGAATACATTTTTTTGAGGAGTAAATTCGGATTCGGAAATTTTGATATTCTGAAATGTTTCGCCGCCATCTGTTGAGCGGGCTAAATACACATCAGTTCTTTTATCGTCATAATTTCTTCTGTCATAAAATAAAATGTTAATTGCACCTGTAATTGGGTCGACTGCCATCCAGCTCATGAATTGTTGTTTGCTGTTACCGAAATAATCATCATTCACTCTCTTAACTTTGCTCCATGTATTGCCGTTATCGGTTGATTTGACAAAGAAAATATCTACATCGCTTATTCCGTTGCGTATATCTGAAAAGTTTATATAAATATTTCCCTTATATTTACTCTCGCTTATATCACAGCAAGTTACCGGCATGCCATTGCATCTGTAAATTCCGGGAATATCTAAATCCCATCCGCCAACCTGCTCGGTTACTTTAACATCTGTATCAAGCCATGTATTTCCTGCATCTGTTGATTTGTCGAATACAATTCCATCTGGACCTGACCATGATACAAAAATTTCACCATTTGGTCCCATGCTTGGCACAGCACCTTCAGTTGTATTAGAAGAATCTTTACAATCACCGGGTGTCTCGTTAATATTGAAAGCATCGCTCCATGAATGCCCAAAATCGGTTGAGCGGGAAAACATGATATTAGATTTATCTTCAGGGTTTTTGCTCCCGTATTTATCGAACCTTGTCCATGTGCAATAAAGATTGCCTTTTATTTTCCAGTCTGCAACTGCCCATTGCTTATCCTGATCTTTTACTTTATGATAACCCATAAATGAGCCGGGGTCTGACCATGAAATACCGCCGTCTATTGATTTCTGGCAAACTATTCTGTCCAGGAAATCAGCATCTGATGGTCTTGCAAGGTGGAAATAATATACATTGTCAGAATAATCAAATATAACCGTCGGGTCACCCCACACGCCATATTTTGATGACTTTAAAATCCCGCTTCCCCACGTATTGCCTCCGTCAAATGAATAATAATAGTTGCTTAAGTTTGCACCTACAACCATGTGCTGAGGATTCAATGGATTTATTGCAATTGATACTTCTTCGGGTGCATTATTAATTGGATTAACCTTTATATTTTTATATTGTGAAAATAAAGGGGATATCAATAATAGCACAGTCAAAGCTAAAAGATATTTTTTAACAGTCATAGTTATTCTTACTTATAAACTGAAGGCAAACAGCTCTTTAATTTAGTATTTTTTTGAGGTTTATTTTGGCTTATGCAATATAATAAAACTATAATAATTATGTAGTTACAATTGTTATCTACTACTTTAACGAAAAAAGAAGACAAATTGTTCTGCAATTCAAATGGAAAGATTGAAGTTATTTACAATTCACCATCTCACCCCCTCCAATGTGTCATTCCCGCTAAAAGCATACGCCTGCCTGATGCAGTCAGGTGAATGACAGGGTCAGGTGTGAGGTGGTGAATTGGATATTAAAAAAAGAGGCTGCCTTTTAAGTCAGCCTCTTAAATAATCTTTATAACAATTTGTGCTAATTAGCGTAAATCACGTAACACTATTTTATCAGTTCCGTTAACGGGATTTCTTAAATAAACGGTAGTTTATTTAATCAACATCATTTTCTTTGATTCTTTATAAGAACCGTCTCCGGTTGTCATTGAGTAATAATAAACTCCGCTTGCATAGCTTGATGCATTCCAATTTACTTCATACTTTCCCGCATTGAGATTTGCATTTACCAGTGTTTCAATTTCTCTTCCGGCAGCATCATATATTTTTAAGCTTACAAAATCCGGTGATGGTACTTCAAACAATATTGTTGTGGAAGGATTGAAAGGATTCGGATAATTCTGGCTTAAAGCAAATGACTTCGGTTGTTCATTACCGTTATTTCCTGCTGATACCGGGAAATTAATAAGCGCTGTGTAAATATAAGTAGTCTGTGAAGACTGAGGGCGCATCCAAACAGGTCTTACAATACCGTTATAAGCTGAAACATCAATATAGTCACCGAAGAATCCGCCTACTCCGGCTGTAAACGGACTTGCACTTATTCTTTCATTTGTAAATGTATTACCGCCATCTGTTGAACGTGCTAAGAACACATCTGTCTGCAAACCTGTATAGTTTCTTCTGTCATAAAATACTATGTAAACATAACCTGTTATCGGGTCAACATCTATCCATGTAAGAAAATTATCTTTTCCGGCTGCATCATTGTTTATTCTTTTAACAGCACTCCAGTTCAATCCGCCGTTAGTAGATTTTATCATCCAAACATCTGTATCGGTAGAACCGTTTCTCTGGTCTGTCCAGTTAATATATATTGTGCCTCTGTAAGGACTATTGCTTACATCACAAACTGTAACAGGCAAGCCATTGCTTCTGTCAAGTCCTGCAATATTAAAGCCCCATCCTCCCGGCTGATCACAAACATAAATATCATTGGCAAGCCATGTATTGCCGCCATCGGTTGATTTATCGAAGAATAAACCAAACTGAGAATTTCTTACTTTTGGTCCTGCCCATGCAACATACAATTCACCATTTGGTCCTACACACGGAACTGCACCTTCTACAGTATTGTCATCATCAAAACTATCTCCGCCAATTTGATTGATACGTGTCGGTGGGTCTAACCATGTTACTCCTCCGTTTGTTGACCTTGAGAATAAAATATTTGAGCTGTCAGGTGTATCATAGGCATTAAACTGAGTCCATGTTACATATATCCAGTTGCCTCTGGGACCATGTGTGAAATCAACAGCAGCCCATTGCTTATCCTGGTCTTTGGGTAAATTTAATCCCATATATGTTCCGGGATTTTCCCATGTCACTCCACCGTTGGTTGATTTTTGTGAGACAATTCTATCAATCCATTGTCCGCCTGAACCACCCGGGGGATTTGAAAGATGGAAGTAATAAGCATTTCCCACTGTATCCCATATAATTACTGGGTCACCCCAAACACCGTATGCAGATGATGATAAATTTCCCTGTGTAAAACTTGTACCGCCGTTTGATGAATAATAATATTTATTAATATTACATCCGCCAACTACCTGGTTTGTATTTTTAGGGTTTATTGCTATGGAAACCTCTCCGTAATTAGAGCTTCCCATCTGAACATTTGTATATGAAGATTGGGAGAAAGAATAACCTATTATTAAAAATAAGGTGATTATTGCTATGTATATTTTTTTCATTAAGATAAAGTTTTGTTTTACTAAATTCTTTAAATTCTATCATAGTTTCAAGATAAAACAAATTCCTTATGAAATAAAAAAGGAGCTTATTAAGCCCCTTAAAATCTTATAACTTAAAGAAATTTTACGATATTACTTCAGTTTTTTCATTTCACCAAAACCATCTTCTTTGTATCAACAAATTTATCAGTTTCTAATCTATAAAAATATATCCCGCTAGGTAATTTATTCCCATCAAAATCAATTTTATATTTTCCCGGTCTTTGATTACTAAATGAAAAATTATGTATTAACTGACCGTTAATATTATAAATTTTAACTTTGACATTTGAAGTTTTTTTTAATTCGTATTCTATGGTAGTATAAGGATTGAAGGGGTTGGGATAGTTCTGGTATAATTCAAAATCTTTTGGTATTTCATTTTGTTGATTACTAACGCCTATTACTCCATTTGCATTGAAAACTGCTAATCCACCTGAACATGCTATCCATATATTCCCATAAAAATCTTTAGCAAAAGAAGTTACACTATAACCCGGTAAAGGTGAATTTTCAGGACTATAATTTATCCATGTTGTATCATTGAATATTGAAACTCCTGCATTTGCTGTACCAATGTACTTTATATGTAAATCTGTATATAATGTATATAACCATCCGGAAGGTATTTTTGAATTTGCAGTATTATAAACTGTCCACTGATTCAAATTAGAATTAAACTTAGCTAAGCCACCGCCAAAATATGTTGCTATCCATTTGTTATTTAAATAATCAACAGCAATTCCATATATAACATTTTCTGGCAATCCTGAATTTAAATAAGTGTAGATTGTCCAATTATTGCCATCAAATCTGGTTAATCCGGCATTTGGATTTAATGTTGCATGTCCTATCCATATAATAGTATCTTCAAGTGCCAATGCATTTACAACATTGTGCGGCAGTTCTGAGTTTAATGTATCGTAAATTGTCCATATTCCATTTTTAAATTTTGCAAGCCCTTTTGCTGTCCCTATCCACTTATTGTCATATTTATCTATAGATACACTGCTTATTAAATGAGATGGCAATTCTGAGTTTAGTGTATCATAAACAGTCCAGTTAGCTCTGTCATATTTTATAAGTCCAATGGGATTTGATAACCATAAATTATTATTTGAATCCAGTGCCCTGGGTTGTAAAACATTTACATTAAAAGGAGTATTATTAGTATCATAAACTGTCCAGTTAATTCCATCAAATTTGGCTAAGCCCTCTGGAGTTCCTATCCATTTAATATTGTCTTTATCAATTATTATTTTCCCAGCTAAATTACTAGGCAATCCCGAATTCTGCGTTGTATACACAATCCACTGCGGGTTTTGGGTATATAAAATTGAGCATGAAAAAATGAATAATAATCCGCCCAGGCGGATTGCTGCTCTTGCTATAGAGTAAAGAAAGGTAAATATGTTTTTGCTTGTTGACATGAGCTGTTTCCTATGTCGTTATCTTAATATAATTCATTAATTTAAAAAGTCAAATGTATTTTAAAACCCGTATTTTTAGCAAATATTTTTATGAGAATATCACTCGTCCGACGACTTCCCGCGATAGATTGGTAATTCATAAATACCGTACAATTAGAAATAGTTAAGGTCGTCGGACGAATGAGAATGGGGAATCTTTCATCCATCTCAAAAACTCATCCGACGACCTGTGCCCGGTAAAGAAATTCCATAATAATAAAATTATTCTTACTTATTTTGAAAGTCGTCGGATGAGCATTCCTATTCC
>RPQH01000134.1 GCA_003820375.1 Ignavibacteriota bacterium | reverse complement strand
GCAAAAAGTATTTTTAGAAGGGGTTTTGATTATCTAACTAACATATTTATAAAACTTTTAAATGGACTTATTTATAACAGGCTTCAATTTAATGAAGTTAATAATATTTTATCGTGTACATAGTTGTTTTTCACCAACGCCAAAAGAAATTAGCATTTCCATTCTTTATTTATTATTTTGCGGTTTAATTAATATATAAATATTATGAACTCAGAAGAATTCAGGTCAATACAGAAACCGTTAAAAGAAAAATACAGGGAAGAACCTGCATCGGCAATTGTTACTTTAAAAGCGCACGGCAAGCCGGGTGAAGGCGTTACCTGCCGTATAGATACGGCAAGGGCTGTAGTTGAAGCAGGGCTCCATCCTGCAACAGGCGGGACAGGGCAATTCTTATGCTCAGGAGATATGCTGCTTGAAGCTCTTGTTGCTTGTGCCGGTGTTACATTGATGGCTGTGGCTGCGTCACTTGGTGTTAAATTAAAAGATGCTTCTATTACTGCTGAAGGGGATATTGATTTCAGGGGTACACTTGCAGTATCAAAAGAAGCAAAAGTCGGATTTAAAGATATACGGCTCTACTTTTTCTTAGATACCGGTGAAGAAGAAGAGAAAATTAATTCACTTATTAAGCTGACAGAAAGATATTGCGTGGTTTACCAATCGCTCAAGAGTACACCTGAAATGAAAACAGAATATAAATTAACAAAAACATAAAATGGATACCGGCACATTAATATTAATTCTAAGCTTCGGAATTCCGGCTCTGGTGATTATATTAATCTTTTACTTTTTGAAACGGAGCTTTAGTAAACAAAAACAATTTGCACAGGAGCTGCAAAAAAGAAAAAATGAAGCAAATTCTGCCAATGCAAAGGTTATTTCCGCATCCCACGGATTGCAGGGCGGGGAGATTAAGAGATTAATATTTCTCAAGCTTGAAATTAATGATGGCTTTTCATCGCCATACGAAGCAAAGGTCGGGTGGTTTATTGATACACTGCACTTTGATAAAATCAAGGAAGGTTCCTTTATACCTGTTAAAGTTGACAGCGCAAATAAATATGCTATTTTTCCCGATATAAGCTGGGCTGTTTATACTGAAGGTTATAGCACCGAGTTAAGCGTGGAAAATTTAGAGAAGAAAAGAATAGGTTAATATTTCCATAGATATTCCCGTTAACGGGGAATGACAAATACTATCCCATTATCCGAATCATTCCCGGGATTCCCGCTTCCGAAGGAATATCAAAGAATGAATTATGAAATATATTTCCATTTTTGAATTTACAAAAAAGAGATATATTGCATTAACTTATTCTCTCTCCTTAACTATTATGGTATATTTATTGTATTTATGAGAAGATTGTTTCTATTATTATTGTTAACTTCTTTTTTTATTACTAACATTTCTTATTCACAGATATTCAGTAAGCTTGGTGTAAGAGCCGGTTTTACAATGACGGGAATGTCTACTTACAATGACATGCCCCCTAAAACAAATAAAAAATTAAATACATTCATTTACGATTCAACATCTTTCTTTAATAATGTATCATTGGATATTGCCTTAACTTCGGAATGGTTTAATTCAAGATTATTTTGTTTTGCAGCAGAGCTTCATTATCTTCAAAAAGGTGAAGCGAAGGTAGAATATTTTACACCGGATGTTCCAATCAAAAAAGACAGCACATATGATGCTGCCGGATCACTATACGATAAAGCACATTATCTGTCGCTTCAGCTATTGCCCAGGGTAAAAGTCCCGCTCAGTTATGAAGGTGACAATTATTATTTTTTCGGAGGCCCCGTATTTGACTATAGAATGTCGGATAAAAGTGAAAATACAGACAATCAATTTGTAAAATATCCGGGAAAAATAGAGGTAGGTGTTGCCATGGGTATCGGCTTTGAAATTGTCGGCGCACTGGCATTTGAGGGAAAATACCAGTACGATATAACCGGTCCGTATGATTTTGAATATAAGGGAGATATTGTACAACGCAGATATCACAGCCTGGCATTCAGTGTAAACTATACACTTGTTAATAAAGCAAAACTTTTTAAATTGAAAATATAAAAATCTCTGCTCATTTGCCGGGGCATCATAGAAAAACATTTTAATCCAAAAGTTCTGTTTTCAGGTACTTCTTAAATAAATTGCGTTTAAGTTAAAATTTACGCATCTGCCGTAAAATCACAATTTTTTACCCCTGATTAAATCCAAAAAGATAAATTTATCGATTGTAATTGACGGTTTGGTTTAGTTATTTTTGTAGTATGGAACAATATATTTTCCATACATACCAGGAAAGAACTACGGGCAACACATATCTATTATTATCATCTTTAATTTTACTTTTTAAATCATATGAAAAAATATAATTTCAACGCAGGACCATCCATATTACCACAATACACATTAGATAAAACATGTAAAGCAGTAAAGGAACTGGATAACATCGGTTTATCTGTTCTCGAGATATCACACAGGAGCAAGGAATTCCAGAAAATAGTTGACGATGCTGTCGCTCTTGTAAAAGAAATACTAAAAGTACCTGAAAACTATAATGTGTTATTTTTGGGCGGTGGTGCAAGCTTGCAGTTCTCTATGGTTCCCTATAATTTATTAGGCGATAACCAGACTGCATCATATCTTGAAACCGGTGCATGGGCTCAGAAAGCTATCAAAGAAGCTAAGCTGTTCGGTAACGTTAATGTTGTTGCTTCATCATCGGATAAAAACTTTACCTATATTCCGAAAAACTTTAAGGTACCGGAAGATTCAGCTTATTTCCATGTAACAACCAATAATACAATTTTTGGCTCAGAGCTGCTGGAAGACCTTGATTCAAAAGTTCCTCTTATTGCAGACATGTCATCCGATATATTCAGCAGGCCTGTTGATGTATCAAAATATGCACTTATATATGCAGGTGCTCAGAAAAATTTAGGACCTGCAGGTGTTACACTTGTCATTTTGAATCCTGATATACTCGGCAAGATAGAGAGAAAGATACCTTCGATGCTTGATTATAAGATTCACATAAAGAACAATTCATTGTATAACACACCTCCTGTATTTGCAATTTATGCATCATTCATGACACTGCAGTGGCTCAAAGAGCAGGGCGGGCTGGAAGAAATGGAAAAGAAAAATATTGCCAAGGCAAAATTACTTTATGATGAAATAGAACGCAACAGCATGTTCTGCGGAACAGTGGAAAAAGATTCACGTTCCAGAATGAATGTCTGCTTCCTTCCGACAAAGCCGGAGCTTGAGCAGGAATTCATAAAATTTGCAACAGAAAAAGGTATGGTAGGAATCAAAGGGCACAGGTCGGTTGGCGGTTTCAGAGCTTCCATTTATAATGCTATGGATATCGAAGGTGTACAGGCACTGGTAGATTGTATGAAGGAATTTGAAAAGCAGCACGCATAATAAACATTAATATTAAATTTTAATTAATAAAAGTAATATGGTAAAAATATTAGCAAATGACGGTATAGAATCGTCAGCAAAAGAAATGCTGGCAGCCCACGGTTATGAAGTGGTTACTGAAAAAGTACCGCAGGAAGAACTTGTAAAAGAAATTAATGATAAAAAGTATGATGCAATCCTTGTCAGAAGTGCTACTAAGGTACGCAAGGATTTAATAGATGCATGCCCTTCGATAAAGCTTATCGGCAGAGGCGGAGTTGGCATGGATAATATCGATGTTGAATATGCAAGAGGCAAAGGTATCAACGTAGTTAACACACCTGCGGCTTCATCACAGTCAGTAGCAGAGCTTGCTTTTGCACACCTGTTCACATTAACAAGAATGCTTCATGACTCAAACAGGTTTATGCCATCGGAAGGTTCAAAGAATTTCCCGCAGTTAAAGAAAAAATACAGCAAAGGTATTGAAGTAAGCGGAAAAACCCTTGGCATAGTCGGTTTCGGAAGAATAGGTCAGAAAGCCGCTAAAATGGCTTTAGGGCTTGGTATGAAAGTTCTTGCTACAGACCCGGTTATACCGGAAGCAACAGTTGACCTTGAAATATTCCATTCAGTTGACCAGACAATGAAGGTTTCGGTTGTAATCAAAACCGTACCGCTTGCTGAAGTAATCAAGAACAGTGATTTTATTACTTTCCATATCCCGATGCCGAAGGATAAAAAACCCGTTATCTCTGCAAAAGAAATTGCAATGATGAAAGATGGTGTTTTTTTAATCAATAGTGCAAGAGGCGGAATAATTGATGAGAAAGACCTGGTTGAAGGATTAAAGAGCGGTAAGATTGCTTTTGCAGGTATGGATGTTTATATGGATGAACCTACTCCGAATACTGAGCTCCTGATGCTGCCGAATGTATCATTAACACCGCACGTTGGCGGGCAGACTGTTGAAGCTCAGAACAGGATTGGTATTGAGCTGGCTGAAAAAATAATTTCTCATTTTAATAATAATTAAGGAGAATTGAGAAGATTACATGGCAATATTAAAAGCATTTAAAGGTATACGTCCCGTAAAAGATAAAGCTGACAAAATAGCTTCACGTCCTTATGACGTATTGAATTCTGAGGAAGCAAGGATTGAAGCAAAAGATAACCCGTATTCATTTCTTCATGTGGTAAAGCCCGAGATTGACCTGCCCGTGAAAGTTGACCATTACTCACCACAGGTTTATGAAAAGGGTAAAGATAATCTCTGCAAGATGATAAATGACGGACTTATGTTCCGGGATGAAAAAAAGCATTTATATATCTATGCACTGACAATGAATGGAAAAAGACAGATTGGACTGGTCGGATGTGCAGGAGTTGAAGATTACTTGAACGGTGTGATAAAGAAACATGAGCTTACACGTCCCGATAAAGAAGAAGACAGGAAGAACCATGTCCGCGTATCGATGGCAAATGCTGAACCTGTGTTCTTTGCATACCCCGATATGCTGGAGCTTGATGTGATAATCTATGATGCAATTAAAAGGAACGTTGAATATGACTTTACAACCGAAGACGGCATTACACATGAGTTCTGGGTTATAAGAGATGAAGATACTATAAAAGAAATACAAAGACTTTTTGCAAAGATACCATACACATATGTTGCAGACGGGCATCACAGAACAGCTGCCGCCGCATTGGTTGGTAATGAGCTTAAAGAAAAAAATCCGAACCACAAAGGAGATGAAGAATATAATTATTTCCTTGCAGTGCATTTCCCTGCAAGCCAGCTTACTATTTGCGACTATAACCGCGTAGTGAAAGACCTGAACGGACTGACCGAAAAGGCATTCATTGATAAGCTGAAGGTTAATTTTGAAGTAAAGGAAAAGAGCTATAATGAATACAAACCTAAACAGCTCCATAAGTTCGGAATGTATTTAAACGGCAAGTGGTACTCGCTTACTGCTAAAGAGGGTGCATATGATGATAGTGACCCGATAGATGTACTTGATGTTACAATTCTCTATAACCATGTGCTGAAACCTGTTCTCAACATTGGCGACCTGCGTACTGATAAACGCATCGACTTTGTTGGCGGAATAAGAGGGTTGGGCGAGCTAAAGAAACGTGTTGACAGCGGTGAAATGAAAGTGGCATTTTCATTATATCCGGTATCCATGAAACAATTGATGAATATTGCCGATACAGGAAATACTATGCCGCCGAAGACAACATGGTTTGAGCCAAAGCTCAGAAGCGGATTGATAGTGCACTCGTTGGAGTAAGAGAAGTGAAATGTCAAACGTGAAACGTGAAATGTGAAACGTGAAATGTAAAACGTGAAACGTGAAATGTGAAATGTGAAACGTGAGACTTCAAATGTGAAAAGTAGAAGAGGCTGTCTTAAAAGGCAGCCTCACCTAATTCCCAAATTTCTAGTTGGGAATTTTTTTATTTTTTCGGCAATATTGGACCTTCAATTTATAAAATAGGGCTTTCAAGACAGCCTCTTTTTAGATGCGGCTATTGTCCGCAATTTCTATATTTGCATTTTAATTCTAAATAGCTATATTTACAGTATGTTAAGAAGAAATCTCATATTTTTCAGCTTAATTGCTTTTACCACTCTTATTTTTCTATACTCCTGCCAGAACGACATTGTTTTGGAAAAACCCTGTACTGACGAACCCGGTATACCAATCACGAAAGTGTATTTATCTTTTACTATTGATTCAATCAATGTTCTTGATTCGGTCAATCTGGACAGGCTTGGTTTTATATATGGAGATAATGTTGTAATTCGTTCTAAGAACATTACAAGGACTGCAAAAATAGGTGGTCATATCTGCAGTGATATGAAATTTTATGCTGACGTTGTTTATACAGATACTGTTGATAACAGCCGTCTGCGTATTCAAGGAGCATTGACCAGCAGTATTCTGGATGTTGATATCCTCTACTGCGAGAATAAAGACAATAATTGTAACTATACAAAGATAGGACATGCTTACGGCTCATACTCGCCGTACCGGGGCTTTGTAACTTTGTTTACACCGCTGTTCTTTGGTGATGTTAGCTATTGGGGTGTCCGATGAAATTAAAATTTTATATGTGTAAATTTTCCATTCTAATATTTGTATTATTTACTCTTGTATCATCTGTTCACTCACAGACTGAAAATAAGTTTGGCATAAAGGCAGGATGTATATTTACCGGAATATCCACATCCAATGATGACAAAAATCTTTTTTATGATTCTTCAACATTCTTAAATCATCTTAATTATACAGTTGGTTTTTACAAGGAATGGTTTAACACGGAGAAATTTTGCCTCTCTACCGAGCTTATATATTCAACAAAAGGTGATATAAATGTTTTTGTCAAGCTTGTTAAAGATGTATCTACAAACCAGGGTGAATTTTACGAATCATATTATGTAAGTAACAGGTTTCAATATTTATCCCTTCAATTGCTTCCGCGGTACAGGATAGTTCTTGCTCCCAAAAGTGAAAACATGTATATCTTCGGGGGACCATCACTGGACCTGTTGGTTAATAATTACATATCTGATGACAGGACTGATTTTAAAAAAATAGATAATATGAAGCTTGAGCTTGGAGCAGTTATCGGACTCGGTGTAGAGCTTATGAACTTTCTCACATTTGAATTCAGGTTTGACCACAATTTTACAGGTCCTTACACTATAAGTTATGGAGATAAGACCATAGCGAGAAGATACAGCTCAGCAGTGTTTTATACAGGCATATCCTTCAATAAATTTTTTAAGAAGAAGAAATAGTTTTAAAAAAAACCGGCGAAAAGTCTGTTCTTTGCTATGCTTAAATATTCTTACGTGCTTTTACTGCAGGTTCTTAATCATTAAATGCCATGATAAAACGAACTATTGTCTTTTTTACTCTCTTCATTTCTGTTTGTTTATTAATTATTGTATCGTGCCAGCAGGATATCGTATTGCCTTATAACTGTGAGCCGCCAACTTTTCCGGCTTCAGGGGAATACAGGCTAATAGTTACAACTGATACTGTGATGGAATGTTCCGCTACGGTAAACAGCCGGGGTTTCATAGGTGCAGACAGTATTGTCATCAGGCGCGGTGATTACAGAAAGAAAGCACGCATCAGCGGTTATATGTGCCGGGATGGAAAATTTACTCTTGAACTCAGCTATTATGATACGGTTGATAACAGCGGAATGAAAATAGAAGGAAGTGCATCACACAGTTCATTTTCAGGAGCTGTAAATTATTGTCCTGATAAAAACACCGGTAACTTTACCAGAATAGGTTCAGCAGTAGGGGCAATTACAATGACATCCGGCTGGATTTCTATTGTCACACCTCTTGTAACAGGAACTGTGGATTTTATGACCAAAGGAGTGGAATATGACAAGGGTAATTAATATTTTACTTGTTTTGTTTTTGACGTCTGCTGTTTTTTATTCACAGGAAGAAAACAAGTTTGGCATAAAAGCCGGGCTGGTCTTTTCCGGTATGACTAAATTCAATAATGATGATGTTATAAAAATGACAGATGAACCTTCATTCTTTTCATTTGTTGGAATGGATTTTGGCTTTTACAGGCAGTGGTTCACAACAAGAGCGTTCTCACTTTCAACCGAGGTTCATTATAATGTTAAAGGGGAAAAGAATATTAATTTGATTGCCCTGGAACCGGGAAGCAGCGGAGCAACTTTTGAAAGAAAGTATTTAAGCAACAGGTTCCATTATATTTCATTCTTTCTTTTGCCAAGATATAAATTCATAAGGTCGGGTGCGGGAGATAATTTTTACTTTTTCGGAGGTCCTTCTTTTGATTTCCTGATATCAAATTATTACAGCGTGGATAATGAGCCGAACCTGCAGGTTAAAAATTTTGGCTTTGGCTATGGAGCTGAAATTGGGTTTGGAGTGGAATTTATGGCAGTAACGTGTGAATTTATTTACAATCACAGCTTTACCGGACCTTATACTTTCAGCTATGGCAGCGGCAAAAGCCGGAGAGAATATAATTCATTGGAGTTTATTGCAGGTGTTGCTTTGAATAGCTTATTTAAAAAGAAATAAGCTGCATATTAACCAAGTGTCATATATCACTCCTTCCCGGGTACAACCCGGGAAGGAGTGAATCAGCAATCAGCAATCAGCAATCAGCAATCTTTTATTTCACCAATACCATTTTCTTCGCCTCTGCAATTCCATCAGATACTAATTCATAAAAATAAACACCTGATGCCAGATTACTGCAATCAACCATTACTTTATATGAACCTGACTTTTTATTTCCTTCATCGATTCTTTTTACAATCTGACCCAGTTCATTATAAATGTTAATATTTACATTTGCAGATTTGGAAATTGTATATTCAATAGTTGTTGATGGATTAAATGGATTAGGATAGTTCTGTCCTAATTTATATTGTCCAATTGTGTTGGAATTTTTTTCCACACCAATAGGAGCGGGTGCTGTTGTTGAAATAATCTTCATTGTATATTGATGACTTACTGAATTTGGGTTAGTAATAGTAATTAATTCGAGATAATTATCGCCGTCAATATCATAGATATAAATCAAACCATTGAAACTACCTGATTCCTGATATAAAACTGCACCTGAAGCGCCGTTTAATACTTTATATGTAAAGGTGGAGGAGTTGTACTTCCTGGTTATAATTTCATAAATGCCATCGTTATTGACATCAAATTCCATTATATAATAAAATTCCATATTCCAACTGAACGAAGCAGTATCAGGATTATCAAATTGCCGTTTCTGAACTTTTGTAGCACCATCAAGTACTTTAACATAAGGGGGCTGATATATTATGATATCACACACATTATTATTTGATTCGGCTTGTGTAAATTCAATATTGTAACATACAGGGCTTGTCCACTCAATTGTAAAATTACCCTGAGCAAAAATTGAAAGATTAACTGCAAATAAAAAGAAAAGAATTGTTTTCATAGCTTAATTTATTATTAGGTTTGTAAATGAACGATTTGAGCAGTTTATCAGGAGAGTCGTCTTTATTTGTTTAAATATACAACATAAATATTGATTTTACAGTATATTACAAATATCTACCATTCTCTTTATATATGTACAAAACCATTCATTTCCGGAGGGATATGTGTGAATGACATGTGAAAGGATATATAGAAAAACGGTGTTGGGTTCATTGCTGCTACTTCTTAAGTGTAACCCGGGAAGGAGTTAAGAAGTACTTATTTTTTGTACTGCCAGTGCCCTCGTACTGTCAGTACGGGAATTGTTCGTTTATTTGAGATGAATTGTTGATGGTGTCAGGCTTGCCTTTAGGTTATTTTGAAGTGGTTGATATTATTTCTTATCTATATAAAGTTACCTATATTAAAATTCTATTCTTTTTGAAAGACCAACCTGACACTGCATCAAAATATAAATCACACAGTGAATGCCTATAATAGCAAATACAAAAAATAAATGGAGCAACTTCGTAGAAGTTACCCATTTCCTAAAACAACTATAGGTAACTCCTACGGAGTTTGTATAATTATCACAATCGTTTTCTAATATGGGTAATCACTACGTGATTTATATTTACCAAATTGTATAATTATCACAATCGTTTTCTAATATGGGTAATCACTACGTGATTTATATTTACCAAATTGTATAATTATCACAATCG
>RPQH01000133.1 GCA_003820375.1 Ignavibacteriota bacterium | reverse complement strand
TTCTACCATAATATCATCCCTTCGGGATTCTAACCTGAAAAAAAATAAATCCATTAGTGTATAATATAAACATACTTTTATATTTCATTTAAACAATAAAAATTATTTTGTTATGGATATTTTGTACATTTCTTAACTTAATGCCATTGGGTCGGGGGGTGAGGTCTTGAACTGAAATTACCTGTTTATCTCTTTCGTTAACAAATTGATTTATGATTTGCGTAAGGGACCCCTCCGAACCCTCCGAACTCTCCGAACTCTCCAATCTATACTTTTTCCTCAAGATTTGTTGAATTTTCAATAAAAAAATTGACTTTTCTCATATTTTCCTTTCATATTTATTCTTAATTTAGAACTTATTCAGCCATGAAAAACTTGAACTTTAATCAAAAATTTTTTTAATAAATATTTTAATTATTTAATTTATTACATCAATGCATACCACATTCACAAAATCTAATAATACAGAACCAAAAAAGTTAAATTTCGGAATACGCCGGGGAGGATATTATGATATAAATGATATATTGAAATCCGGTTTTCCGTTAAATGAAGATGAAGTTAACCGTTTTGAAAAACTTGATCTTATCTACAGGACATTATGCGGTATACTTTATAACTTTGTACCAACAAGCGGTCATCCCGGAGGGTCAATTTCTTCAGGAAGGTTTGTTGAATCACTTGTGTATAATATTGCCGACATTGATATAGGCAAACCGAATGATAATAAAAATGATATGATAGTTTATGCTGCAGGTCATAAAGCACTTGGACTGTATGCTATGTGGGCTTTAAGAAATGAGCTTGTCCGTGCTTATAAACCTGATATGCTTCCTGAAACTATGTATCAAATGAGACTGGAAGACCTGCTTGGCTTTAGGAAAAATCCGACCAACACTCTTCCATTGTACAAAATGTTTAATGCAAAAGCATTGGATGGACATCCAACACCCGCAACTCCGTTTATAAAAATTGCAACCGGTGCAAGCGGTATCGGTGTACCTGCTTCTTTTGGTTTAGCACTTGGTGCACTTGACCTATACGGCGATAATGCTCCCAAATTTCATGTTGTTGAGGGCGAAGGAGGAATGACTCCGGGTAGAGTTTCTGAAGCATTTGCCGCTGCATCTGCTTTAAGGTTATCTAATGTTTGTATGCATATAGATTTCAACCAGGCATCTATCGATAGCAACAGGGTTTGCAGGGAAGGTGAGCTTAAAGGTGATTATGTTCAATGGAATCCTGCAGAGCTTTGTTACCTTCATGATTTTAATGTGATATATGTTGATGACGGAAAAGATTTTAACAAAGTAGCAGCAGCTCAGCTTTTTGCGAAATCACTTGATAATAAAATGCCAACTGCTATAGTTTACAGAACTATTAAAGGATGGAAATACGGAATAGAAGGAAAATCATCACACGGAGCAGGGCATAAGTTCTGTTCGGATGGATATTACACTGCATGCAAACCATTCGAAGAAGCATTTGGTGTAGAGATACCGCATTTTTCAGGAGATAATAATCAGGTCAATGTAGAAAAATATTTTTATGATACATTAATGACAGTAAGAAATGTTGTGGAAAAAGAAAAAGACCTGCAATATTTTGGTAATGCGATTGTGGATTCAAGAGAGAGATTATGTGCATTAAACAGGGTACCGCGTGATAATTCACCTGAACTCGATGCAATCTATAATAACGGCAAATTAAATGAAAAAGAAACTCCTGCAGAGCTTGGGCTCACGCCGGGAAAAACCACTACACTCAGAGCAGTTCTTGGCTCATCATTAGGATATATTAATAAAATTACTAAAGGTGCAGTACTTGGAGCGGCAGCAGACTTGCTTGGCTCAACAAGTGTGAACCTGCTTGGTGAAGGTTTTAAGCCGGGTTATTTTGATTCGGTTGATAATCCTGAGTCAAGGATTCTTGCAATTGGCGGAATATGTGAAGATGCAATGGGCGCTATGATGGCAGGACTTTCAGCATATGGAAAACATATTGGAGTAAGCTCGTCTTATGGAGCATTTATTTCTGCAATGGAACATACTGCTGCAAGACTTCATGGAATCGGTGAGCAGAATAAAGTTATGCATTTCGGCGGTAATTATAATACATGGGTTTTGATAAATGCACATGCAGGTTTAAAAACAGGAGAAGACGGACCTACACATGCTGACCCGCAATGCCTGCAATTAGTACAGCAGAACTTCCCTCCGGGAGTGCTGATTACATTAACTCCCTGGGAACCGGGTGAAGTATGGAATTTACTTGCCGCAGGTTTGAAGAAACGTCCCGCAGTATTATCACCATTTGTTACAAGACCAAATGAGCTGGTAATGGATAGAGAGAAATTCAAATTAGCTCCTGCAGAAAATGCTGCAAAGGGTGTTTATGCATTAAGAAAAGCCGACCCATCAGCAAAAGTTGATGGTACAATAATTCTTCAGGAAAGCGGTGTGACGATTGAGTTTATAACCAAAGTACTGCCTAAACTGGATGAAGCCGGATATAATTTAAATATATTCCATGTATCAAGTGCAGAACTGTTTGATATGCTTCCGGACGAGGAAAGAAATGCAATATTACCGTATTCACTGAGAGAACAAGCAATGGGAATTACCGGCTTTACAATTCCGACAATGTATAAATGGATAACAAGCTTTGAAGGAAGAAACAGGATTATGCATCCGTTCATGAAAGGCTGCTACCTTGGAAGCGGTGCTGCGGAGTTTGTATTACAGCAGGCAGGACTTGATGGAGATAATATGTTTGCAGAAGTAAAAAAATACCTGGATTATATGGCGAAGAGGTAGGGGTAGGTTGCAGGTTGGAAGGTCGAAAGGTTGAAAGGTTGGAAGGTTGGAAGGTTGAAAGGTTGGAAGGTTGGAAGGTTGAAAGGTTGGAAGGTTGGAAGGTTGAAAGGTTGGAAGGTTGGAAGGTTGAAAGGTTGAAAGGTTGGAAGGTTGGAAGGTTGAAAGGTTGGAAGGTTGGAAGGTTGAAAGGTTGGAAGGTTGGAAGGTTGGAAGGTTGGAAGGTTGAAAGGTTGAAAGGTTGGAAAGTTAAATCAAATTCCTCTTTCCCAAATTTTCCTTAGATCCCTTGGGGACCATTTGGGAAAGCCATTAGAAGATTTACAATTGCACACAGACTAGAGGTAACATTACCCTTTTAATCATTATGTATTTTTTTATTAAGAGACTTGATTCTTCAGGTCTCTTTTCATTAGATTTGCTAAATTAAAATAAAAAGTTATGCAATCATTAGAAAACAAAACAGTAATCATTACTGGCGGGTCAAAAGGTATTGGGAGAGTTTTAGCACTGAGATTAGCAAATGAAAAAATGAATATTGTTATTGCAGCCAGAAATGATTCTGATTTAATTCATACCAAGAACGAAATTGCAGAAATTAACAAAAACGTTATAGCAATAAAAGCTGATGTATCTGATTATGAAGATGTAAAGAAAATAGTTAATGAAACAGTAACCAATTTCAAAGATATTCATTACCTTGTTAATAATGCCGCAAACCTTTCTCATAAAGCAGTGAAGGATTTTGATATTGATGAATGGAAGAAAGTAATTGAAGTAAATGTATTCGGTCCATTTATGATGTGCAAAGAAGTATTACCGCATATGGAGAAGCTTAAAAATACTACCGGTGCAACTATAATAAATATTGCTTCAACATCGGGCAAAAGAGGATATGAAAGAGGTTCTGCTTATTCGGCTTCTAAGTTTGCATTAACCGGCTTTTCCGAATCGTTGTTTAAAGAAGTTAGACAAAGTAACATTCGCGTAGTTCTAATCTATCCATCTTCAGTTGATACAAGTGTAAAACCCGAATCAGAGCTGAATGAAATAGGAAAGGGAGTTTACATGCGTGCAGAAGATACGGCAGATACCATCATGCTGGCAATGAAACTCCCTCAGCGTGCACTGTTAAAGGAGATTGAAGTTTGGGGCACAAACCCGTAAGAGTTCTTTAAGTTTATTAAGTTTATTAAGTTTATAGAGTTCGTTGGGTTCATAGTCCGTCCTGGCGAATCTTAAAGCTCTTCGAGTTTCACTTTTTTATCTCAAATCACACATCTCAAATCATAAGATAAATCTTACATCGCAAAACATAGCAGCGTTCAACTATAAATGATTATTTATATTTAATTTTAAAATTTGTATCTTTGGTATTACTTATTTTTTAGAAGAACTACTTTGGGTATTAAATGAACTATATTTATCATAATAAGAACTTGTTTCTTAAGAATTTTGATATAACTAAGCCGGAACTGAAGGCTTCAAGGCTTGGATTTGCCGAAGCATTGGTTGACCTTGGAAAGACCAATCCTGATGTTGTTGTATTGGGAGGAGATGTTACGGGTTCTGTAAAGACCGATTTATTCAGAGATGCTTACCCGGATAGATTTTTTTCTGTTGGAGTAGCTGAACAGGATATGATGGGAACTGCTGCTGGTCTAGCATTAGCGGGGAAAATTCCATTTGCTTCAACCTATGGCGAGTTTGCCACAGGAAGACCTTTTGACCAGATAAGACAATCCATTGCATACAGCGAAATGAATGTTAAAATATGTGCTTCTCACTGCGGCTTAACTGTAGGACCCGACGGAGCTACACATCAATCTCTTGAAGATGTTGCAATTATGCGTGTATTGCCGCATATGAATGTAATAACTCCCTGCGATGCTAATCAAACATATAAAGTTATTTTGAAATGTGTTGAAGTAAATGCGCCTTTTTATATCAGGTTTTACAGGGATAACTCTCCAAATTTCACTGCTCCTGATGCTCCGTTTGAATTTGGAAAAGCAGATACATTAATAGACGGAAATGATTGTACAATTATGGCTTCAGGGCTGCTTGTTTGGGAATCAATTTTAGCAGTGGAAGATTTATACAAGGAAGGTATTAACGCACGGCTTGTTAACATGCATACTATTAAACCAATCGATAAGGAAACAATAATTAACTGTGCAAAAGAAACAGGATGTATAGTTACGGCAGAAGACCATCAGAAACATTCCGGGCTTGGAGGGGCTGTTGCTGAAGTACTTGCTCAGCATTATCCTGCACCCGTTGAGTTTGTTGCTGTTAACGATACATTCGGAGAATCAGGCACAGGTAAAGAATTAATGGATAAATATGGAATTTCATGTAAATATATTGTTGAAGCAGTTAAAAGAGCCATTAAAAGAAAATAAAAATTATAAACAAACTAAGGTTTCATTTTCAGGAATGGAATCTTTTTTTATGATTATAAATAAAATGAATAAAAATAAAACATTAATAATCGCAATCTCATTTGTAGTTGTTTTATTGTCCGGATTTGTTTTCGGGCATTTTGTTTTCAAAAGTGATTCAAGCCCGCAGCCGGTAGATTCTGAACAAAGACAGCATGTCAGCAATAATATTTCCGATTCAAGACATAACGCTATTACTGAAACTGTTGAAAATGTTTCATCTGCAATAGTTGGAATTAACGTTACCGAGATAAGAGAATATAAAGACCCGTTTGGTGATTACTTCGGAAACGATCCATTCTTCCGGCAGTTCTTTGGAGACAGGTCGTTTAAGCAGGAAGTTCATGGTCTTGGCTCGGGATTTATTATTTCTGAAGACGGTTACCTGGTAACAAATTACCATGTTGTCGGTAATGCTTCAAAAGTTGTTGTAACATTAACCAGCGGTGAAAATTATGATGCTGAAGTTATCGGCAAAGACCCCGTTAGTGATATAGCTTTATTGAAAATAGATAAAGGCGGACTGCCGTATGTTAAGCTTGGCAATTCCGATGATGTGATGATAGGGGAATGGGCTATTGCATTAGGTAATCCCTTCGGTTTGTTTGAAGTAAATCAGAAACCCACTGTAACTGTAGGTGTAATAAGTGCTACAAAAATGAGATTAAGTGCTGACCAGAACCGCTTTTACAGAAATATGATACAAACTGATGCAGCAATTAATTCCGGAAACAGCGGCGGCGCTTTATTTAACAGCGTTGGTGAGGTAATTGGTATGAACACCCTTATATACACCGGAAATGCTTATAATACCGGTAATATCGGTTTGGGTTTTGCAATACCTATTAATAAGGTAAAGAAGATTATGGATATTTTGAGAAAGGATAAGAAAATTGATAGAAATTATAATATTGGTATAAGACTGCAAACAGTTGACCAGGGTATTGCCCAGTATTTTAAGCTTAAGAAACCGCAGGGAGCAATTGTTGTTTCTATGGAAAGAGGTACACCTATCGAGGATGCCGGAATTAAAACGGAAGATATAATCATTGCTGTAAACGGCGAAGCTGTAAATAGTGACATAGATTTTTGGGGAATAATAACAGATCAAAATATTGGTGATAAAATTACTTTGAAAATAATAAGAGGCGGTGAAGAGATAGAAAAATCATTTGAACTGAAAACTAAATAACCCTCACCCAAATTTTCATAAATAAAAAAGCCATCTGATTGACAGATGGCTTTTAGTTTTACATAAATTTTTCTTATTTGCTCAAAATCATCTTCTTCACGTCGGAATACTTTTCAGTTTCAAGCTTATAAAAATAAATTCCACTGGTAAGCTGTGTGAATTTCGAGGCATCAAAATCAACCGTGTAAACTCCCTCACTTTGATTATCATCTACAAGAGTTGTAACTTCTCTACCTATCAGGTCATATACTTTCAGAGTGACTCGAGAGCTTGAAAGCAATTCGTATTTGATAGTAGTGACCGGGTTAAATGGATTCGGATGATTTTGCTCCAGTTTAAAATCTCTTATACCGCTTATTCCAATTTTAATATCTTCAGATTGGAAAAGGATAGTGCCATTTGTACTGTATCCGGTTATATGGTAAAAGTAAACGCCGTCACGTTCGGGTTTGTCTTCAAAATTATACTTGTAAATTATCCCGTTATTATCATCGTTTGCTTTTTCTATAAAATCAGATTTCTTTATTCTTTTATCGTTAATCTTTTCAAATGTGCGTGACTTAGGATCCTGTCTTTCAATATCAAAATAAGCAATGTCTGTCGGATTGGATAGTTTCCAGTTTATAAAGATAGAGGAATCTTTAATTCGTGCGGTAAAGGCACTTAAAACATCGGTAGTATCCGATTGTTGTCTTTTAGCCGTCGTATCGCTGGTACCGGCGGTTAATTCAATTGGAAAAAAATATGTAAAAAAAAGAAAAAATATTAGTAAATATTTTACCATTATTAAACGTTTTGTTTCAAAAAATCGAGCCGTTTTTTTAATCTTTCTTTACTCATCAAAAGCTTATCTTTTCCAAAGACAGCTTCATCCTGAGAAGAGAAAGTTAAAATGTACTCGTCACTCATAACGATAGCTTCTTCCGGACAAACTTCTTCACAGAAGCCGCAGAAGATGCATCGAACCATATTTATCTCAAATTTAACAGGATATCTTTCTTTTTCAAGTTCAGTTTCTGCCGCCTGTACTTCAATAGCAAGAGAGGGACAAACTCTTGAGCACAAGCCGCAGGCTACGCATCGTTCAACGCCATTATCATTTTTCACAAGTACAGGACGTCCTCTGAAAGCCGGCGGGGGTGTCCATCTTTCTTCAGGGTACTGCCTGGTGAATGTGGGTCTAAATAACTGTTTTAATGTAAGAACAAGCCCCCCGATTATTTGGGGAATATAGCTCTTTTCGAAAAAGTTTAAATCTTTATTTCTTACCTGTTTATCTTGCATTATTTGATTATACGTTTTGTCGCTTCTGTATTGATAACAATTATTACAATTAAATCATCTCATAAAAAAAGACCTGAAAGATGCATAACATACTTCTTGTCAGGTCTATGTAATAAATCTTATTTTACTAAAGTCATCTTTTTGACAGCAATATTATCACCTGTACGGAGCCTGTAATAATACATACCTGATGACAGGTTTCTTGCATCAAACTCGACTTCATATTCACCGGCAATCAAATACTGGCTGGTCAAAACTTCAACTTCTCTTCCAAGCAGGTCGTATACTCTTAGATCTACATAATCTGATTTGGGTATTGAAAAATTAATCTTAGTTGCCGGGTTAAACGGATTGGGATAATTCTGGCTTAAAGCAAAATCTTTTACAATTGTGCTTATTTTCTTTATTCCAATGGGGTTTGCAACAACTGCAAAATCATGCGATATTGTAGTGCTTTGATTTGTCATTGTTACTGTACAGCTTCCGCTGCCCGGAATATTATATGGATAAAAATACACATAAAATGTATCGTATGTATTTGTATGCAGATTTTCTGTATGTGAATAATAACCTGCTGCATAACAATTTACCCATGTGCAAAAACCGATTGAATCCCAGCCGGCAGTTACACTCCTGTTTATTACACTAATTGTAATTGGTATTGTATTATTTGTAAGATTGTGAACTACGGCATGACTTTTAATCTGATCACCCGTATCACCATACACCGGATTTGGATCGATCGTTACAAATGTAAATGTCTGTGAAAAAAGGTTTGTTGAACCTAATAAAACTAAAAATATAACTAAAAATGTTTTCCTCATAATAATAGATAATTACACAAATTTACTTCTAAATAGCAATAAAATCAATCACGAAAATACATAATCATATAATTATTATTTGTTTAAAAATGCTAAAAATTCATATAATTCATCATTTTTCGCCCATTATTTAATGAATGTCATTTTTTTAACTGATATATAATCACCAGATTGCATTCTGTAAAAATACATACCCGAACTTAAGCCTGATGCATCAAATTGTACTTCGTATTCTCCTGCACTCATATATCCATTTGCAAGAACCATTACTTCTTTACCAAGCATGTCATAAACTTTCAGTTCAACAAAATCCCGTTTAGGAATTGAGAAGTTAATCTTCGACGATGGATTAAATGGATTAGGATAATTCTGGCTTAATGAAAAATCTTTTAAAACCGAGCTTATTTGCTTTACGCCAATTGGATTTGCAACCACACCAAAATCCTGTGAAATTGATTGTCCCTGGTAAGTCATAGTTACAATACATGAAGCTGAGCCTGGTATATTGTTTGGTGTGAAATAAACATCAAAATCATTAGCTCCGGGAGGACAGGATTCGTTAAAAATTGAATCACCGGGTCCGTGGCAACCAAGCCATGTGCACATGCCTATAGCATCCCATCCTGCGGGCTTTTGTGCGTTTGTTAGCTTTATGCTAATCGTAATATTATTATTTGTGTTATTAGTTAATGTAGCGAAGACGGATATTTGCTCATTTGCAGGTCCGTATTTGGGATTAGGGTCTGTTCTGACAAATGTGAAATTCTGCGAAAATGAAATTGTATGTAAAGCGAAAAGTAAAAATAAAGTAAACGGTAAATTTTTTCTCATTGTGTAATTTTAAAAATTAATATAATAAGATTAATTAATAATTAGCATTTATACAATATCATATAATCTTTTATAATCTTTTTAGCTCCTTCACGCATATCGGTGTATAAAGATTTATCGTTATAAACCTTATAAGTAATATCCCACATTTTACACCAATCGCCATTATCCATAATTTCCTGCGCCTTTACAATTGCGAGAATTACAGCAGCCGTAAAGCTTGTATTTAATTCCTGTTGTGCTGCCTCAAGGTAAGGTATTGCCTTTGCCGGATGGAAATAATCATCAAGTGCCTGAAGGTAACCTATGCAAAATGCATCATCAGCATCAATTGATTTAATATCAAGCTCGCTTAAGCTTTTCTTGAAAATGATTTTTGAATAATGTTCTGCGTTATCAGTTCCGTTAATGTTAAAACCGATTGCACATATTACGGCAGCTTTTTCATCAATGCTGTTATCTTTTGAATGCAGGAATTTTGCTATTTTATTGTTTATGGTGCCTTTTTTCTTTGCCTGTTTAACAATATCGATGTCATTGTAAACACCGTCAAAGAGAGTTGATGTTAAAGGAGAATCCGCTTTAGTGATATTTACAAATACCAATATGAAGAAGAATATTTTGAATAAGTTTTTCATTAATATATTATATTTTTAAAAAATTCATTTGATGTCGGGCAACTACTACGTAGTTGCATTAAACTGAACATAATTCTAATATGGGTAATCACTACGTGATTACTTCATATTACTCTATTCTAATATGGGTAATCACTACGTGATTACTTCATATTACTCTATTCTAATATTGGTAATCACTACGTGATTACTTCATATTACTCTATTCTAATATTGGTAATCACTACGTGATTACTTCATATTACTCTATTCTAATATTGGTAATCACTACGTG
>RPQH01000132.1 GCA_003820375.1 Ignavibacteriota bacterium | reverse complement strand
CAGGCAGAGTCAGGTAATATTGAATCAAAGAAAGTTGTAAAAGTGATGAAAACATTGGAAGAGGTTGTAAAGATTCAAAGACCAAAGAACGTTGCAGAGCATATACAGATAGTAAAAGATGATTTAAAGAAAGTATTCGGACAGGATAATAAATCGGGTAATGGTGTAAACAATAATATACCGCAGACATTTGCACTTTCACAAAACTATCCGAATCCGTTTAATCCTGTTACAAAAATAAACTACGACCTTCCGAATGATTGCAAAGTAACAATGGTAATCTATGATATACTTGGAAGAGAAGTAATAAAGTTAGTAAACAACGAATTCAAAAAAGCAGGAAGATACACAGCAATATTTAACGGAAGCAATTTAGCAAGCGGAGTATATTTCTATAGAATTGAAGCTGATAAATTTGTGCAAAGTAAAAAGATGGTGCTGGTGAAGTAAAAATCAAACCAACAATAAATCTAAAGGCAGTTATAAATATAGCTGCCTTTTATTATTACTGCCAACGAGTATGTGTCATCGTGGCTTTGAGGCAAAATCTATTACAACTTCCCTGCCAAATGCTTTCGTCAATGCTTTGACATTTTGTCAAAATCTGTGTGCTTCAATAAAATACCCGAGAAATGGACAGGTGTGAGGTAAAAATGAACAAAAATTTCAATTTTTCTAATCAATTTAGTGCAGTTTTAATGAATTTCACTGTTCAAAATGGCTTAAGTTATTACTTTGTAAGGAGATATTCGATTTTTTCAATTCGAAAATTCCATAAAAAATACTGATTGCAAATTATAATCGCCAAAAAAAATAATTTTCAAAATACACCTTTTCGCTAATCAAAATCGTGAAGGAAATTTTGTCAAAAATATTTTATAAATTCAGGCACAAGAGTTGCTGTACTTCTTTTTAGCAATAATTTCTCACCCGTTAACTGCCAAAATAATGAACATATAACTTTATATAATATACAAAAAAAGGGCGGTCAAATACGACAGCCCTTAAAATATTAAAACAGCAGTAATTGTTTTAAAAATCTTTACTTTACAAGTATCATTTTCCTTATTTCCTTAAATCCGCCTGTTTCAACTTTATAGTAATAAACACCGCTTGCATAATTTGCGGCATTCCATTCATATTCATGTTGTCCTGCCGGTAAATCACAATCTGCAAGTCTTGCAACTTCTACTCCCAGTACATCATAAATAATCAGCTTTGTATTTGCATCATAAGGTAAATCAAACTTAATCTTTGTTGTTGGATTAAAAGGATTGGGATAATTTGCATATAATTTAAAATTATTAATCGTAAGATTCGTTGGGTATTGATTTTGATTCTCATTTCCGCATTGTCCTAAGAAATCTCCATGTTCCAAATGAGCACTAACGGCATGGGTATCAACACATAATGTGTTGCCGTTATGGCAGATATAAACTTTATGAGTACCGCAGCTTAAAGTCGGAACATTATTGTTTTTCAGAATTATACCTTCCAAACCAACAATATAGCCTTTAATATTGCAGAGTAATATATTTGTATTATCCGATGTCATAGATACTCCGTATAAATCGTTTGTTGTGCCGGAAATATCCTGTACCCAGTTATTTCCTCCGTTGTTTGTTCTAAGTACTAAACCATGACGTCCGGCAGCAATACCTAAATATGAATTTATAAAGTAGATATCTTTGGGTTCATAAGCAAAACCTACGTGCTTTTCATTCCAGCTTTGCCCGCCGTTTGTGGTCTTCCAGATAGCATTACCCGGCTTTATTCCAACTGTAAATCCTGTATTTGCATCAATAAAATATATTTTGTTTAATTTGTTAAACGAAAATTGTTTTATAGTCCAAGTTGTACCGCCATTTACAGTTTTAAATATGACACTGCCTCCCCCGCGGTTAATATGGTAACCGCAAACATAACCGGTATTTGCATTGGCGAAATGAACTCCGGTAAGTATCCAGGCTAATCCGGTATTGTATAAAGTCCAGTTTGAGCCGCCGTTGACCGTTTTTAAAATAGCGCCGTCGGTACCAACAGTAAAACCTGTATTATTATCTATGAAGAATATGGAGTTTAAATGAGAAGAGTAAACTTGTTTTGCCTGCCAGGTGTTTCCGGCATTGGTAGTTTTTGCCACCATCCCGTCCCATGAACAGGAATACCCTGTTCCTGCAGTTGGAAAAGATACTCCATTCAATTCACCGCTTTTTGTATAATAGTGATCCCATGAAAGACCGGCATTGGTAGTTTTTAATACAGTTCCGCCATATTGTTCATTATCGTTTCCTACGATAAATCCTGTATTTACACTTGTGAACGTAACTGCCTTTAAATCAAAAACCATATCTACGAAAGATGGCGACCAGCTGACTTGCGCAAATCCCCTGCTAAAAAATAAAACTAAAAAGATAATAGAAGTAAAAATTAGTTTTTTCATAACATTTATATTTAAATTTTTGAAATATATGGTTTTATAAATCCGGGAGTTAATTTTGTTAACTCCTTATATTCAAATGCAAAATGTAGCAGGAAAAAATATTAAGTTAGAACGATTTAAAGTTGGCATCTTTCATCTACCGTATTTACAGTAACTATTTACCGTTAAATATAATACATAATTTTGAAAAATGCATACTAAATAAATAATAAAACAGTTGATTATATTGCGAAAAACGAAGATATTCGACAAGTGCTAAAAAATGCATAAATGCAAATATGGCGAATACAGCCAATAAAGTGGAAAAATCGTGTTCAACTAACGTTTTCACGTTAGGAATATCTACAATTTAAGTAAAATCACGGATTTAGTGACCTAATAACCTCCATTTTTTAGAAAATTTGGAAAACATGAGAATTAATATAGACAGCATTATGTCTTATAAATGTTTATCGTTAGAAGAAGTAATTGAGTGGTTTTAAATAAATGATATTAGGAGGATGTTATCAAAATAACTTTCAATTCATCAACATTTCCGGCTATGTAATCCGGCTCAGCTTCTTTTATCTCCGCCGCACTTCCATAGCCATAGGTCACCCCTATTGAAGCTATTCCATGATGCTTGGCTCCTAAAACATCATACTTCCTGTCCCCTATCATTACAGCAGAATTAGGTTCAATGGTATGTTCATCAAATAAGTTTTGAATTAGTTCTACCTTAGATTTATTATAAGCAGTCATATCAGAGCCGATAATTGCCTTGAAGTACTTCAGCAAACCAAAATGTTTCAATATTTTTTCAGCGTAGAAAGAGGGCTTGGAAGTGACTAAGTAAACATATGAGCCGTTTGTATTGAGCAGATTAAGCAGTTCCGGCATACCATCATAAATGCGGCATTCAAACATTCCTTTATCACCGTAATACTCGCGGTAAAATGATACTCCTGAATTAAGCTCATCATGCGATTTAAATCCGTGCCTGAGCTCAAAATATGAATGGAGCGGTGAACCGATGTAATTTCTAATTAATGCAGGGCTATCTTCTTTTAAATTTAGCTTTTCCACAGCATACATATAAGCATTTGTAATGCCTTCACACGGGTCGGTTATTGTTCCATCGAGATCGAATAATATGGATTTGTATTTTGAGGACATTCTATTTTCAATTATCCTTATGGTCTTGTTGTGTCAGGTCAATAAATACAAACCTGACACTGCCCAGTAACTCTACAAACTCTAAGAACTTAACAAACTTAATGTGCTGCATTAGAAGATGGTGTTGCATTCCAAACCTTAAGCATCATCAATGAGCCAATGAGTGAGAATGGAACAATCATATAAGTCCAAGCACCCCATCCGAATTTATCCAAACCCGCACCGAGCAAAAATCCCGTTAACCCCGATGCGACGTATTGTATTCCATCGAACATACCTGTTACAGTTGCAGCGGCTTTTGTTCCGCCAAAATCCATTGATGCAGTGCCGGATAACATTCCATGAACACCGAATATCCACATGCAGCAAACTCCTATTAGGAAAGCGGCAGCTGTGGCATTTGATACCCATCCAAGCAGAAGAATAAAAACAATCTGTCCCATATAAAATATAAATGCTACAGGCGGTCTGCGTGAATTGAACACTTTATCCGAAAGGTAACCGCAAAGCAACCCTCCTGCAATTCCACCCACTGTTATGCCGAGTGATGCAATATCAAACAATACAGAACCCGGAAGTATATTATGAACCTCTTTTAAAAACGGAGTGAACCACAACAGCAAACCCTGTCTCACAAAACCTGTGCAAAACTCTGCTGCCATTATGGTTAATATGATTGGATTCTTGAAAACTTTCTTAATCAGGTAGGAGAAATCAACAGGTTTATCTTTATCTGGGTCATAAGATGTAGCGTCTCCTGTATTAAAATCATCGAAACCGGCCTGTGACGGTTTATCCTTTACAAGAAATAAATCAACAACAAACATTATTAAAATAGCTATACTGGGAATTATAAATACGTAGAACCATGGCAAATGTGCAAGAATCCATCCCCCTACAGTGAATGCCAATAAGTACCCGCTTGATATCATTATGCCAAATATCCCGCCGAATACTCCCCTTTCTTTAACATGAAACCAATGCGAGTTCACCTTAACTACCGAAAGAGCACCAAACGATTGGAAATACTGATTAACCGAATATAAAAGTGACATTCCTACTATTATCTTTGTTTGCCAACCGCTTAAGAATAATAACCCAACTAAGAGATTTACGACCAATGCACCTACTGCTCCTATCAAAATGGATTTCTTTCCTCCAATTTTATCAGAAAGCGGTCCATTGAATATAACTCCCAAAGCATAAGTCCAGAAGCCTGCTGTGGCAATTATTCCAAAATCAGCTTTTGACAGACTGAAAGCATCCATAAAGTGTGAGCTTGAAACATTTAAGTTGTATCTTCCCATGTAAAATGTAGCATAGGTAAGCCCAAGCGGCAGCCAGTTCATAGCCCGCCTTTTCCTGAACTCCTTTGAGTGAATTGGGCGGTCTATAGAAGTGCCTGATTTAGTTTGCATAGATTTATTTTATTATTGTGTTATAGGTTTGTGTGAGCTATTATAGTATTGATTAACACCTCACCCCCAACCCCTCTCCACACGGAATGGGGTAACACGATCTAAATTTTTCGAATCTCCCCTCTCCATGTGGAGAGGGGTTGGGGGTGAGGTTTAGTTCTTATAAACAAATATATATAAAAACACTTTTAAAATAAATTTAAATGTAATGCTTATAGTCGGACGAAACCCTGTTATTGAAGCTATTAAGTTCAATCCTCATTCTATTAAAAAAATTATTGTATTAAATAACCTAAGCGACAATAAATTAATAGAGATAATTAAAACCGCTGAGAAAAATTCTATTACCGTTGAAAAGAAAAATAAAATTGAATTCGAAAAGATATTTGATAAGAGGGATAAATCGAAAGGAATATCACAGGGTATTGCGGCTGAGACAGAAGAGTTTGCTTATGCAAATTATAATAAGACTTTAACCAACCTAAAAAATAAAGAGAAGGCAACAGTTGTTCTTCTTGATGAGATTCAGGACCCGCATAACCTGGGTGCAATTATCCGTACCAGCGTGGCTGCAGGTGCTGATGCTATATTTATTACTGAAAAGAACTCCGCTAAGGTTAACCATACAGTTATTAAAACATCATCCGGTGCGGCTAATTATATCGATATTGTTCAGGTCAACAGCATATATCAGGCAATACAGGACTTAAACAATGCGGGATTAGAAGTGATTGGCACTTCACTGAATGCGAAATCGTATCACTCAGGATATAAATTTGCAAATAAAACAGCGATTGTTCTTGGTAATGAGGCTATTGGATTAAGGAAAAACGTGCTTAAGCTGTGCGATAATGTAATTAAGATACAAATAATCGGCAGGATAGATTCATTGAATGTATCTGTTGCTGCGGGTGTGCTGCTGTATGAAATCCTAAGGCAAAGGACTAATCCTTAGCTTTTTCGGCATCATCCATCGTTCCGAACTGGTCCCCTTTTTTGAGCATTTCGGAGCGGTCTTCGTGAAGTAACCTGTTAACATGTGTAAGGTCGGTTTGCTTTACATAAAGCTGTATCGGCAGTCCAAGTCCTATATTGCCGACAAAAACAGTGTGTTCTACGTCCGAGTTATTTTTTACCCTGTACTCGATGTTCTCATCTCTTAAACGGGCTTCGATAAGGTCAGCTTTAGGTTTATTGTCAGTTTCAAAAACCTTTACCCACTCGTCAATTCTGTCTTCAGTTGTTTTTTCCATGATAAATTTAGTCCTTTCGCTATATATAACTTATTGATTTAATAAAAAGTTCGGAAAAACCGGTTAATCCCCTGTTCCCTGTAAACACTCACTCTTCTCAACTCCTAACTCTCCAACTGAAAATTGTTCATTGCTCATTACTAATTGGTCATTGTTAATTGCTAATTGTTCATTGCCAATTGTTCATTGCTTTATTGCTGATTTTTACTACTGAAATTATAAAAAATTAAATATATATTATATCAATGCTTTATCTGCCGTTAATTATTGTACGAAAGCAATGAGAGTTTTATTTAACAATTTAATTTTTACTTGCCATGAAAAAAATAATTTTAATAACTATAATGTGCTGCGTGATTTCGGGTAATACCTATTCTCAATGGGTAGAGAAGAATTATGGGGGTATTGGTAGCCCCAATACTGTTTATGCTGTGAATGATAATGTATGCTGGATTGCAGGCAACTCCTTCTTTGTAGCAAAAACGACCAATGGGGGTAATAACTGGATAAACATATCGGGTGTTGGTTCTTCATGGCAAATCAGAGATATGTATGCTGTTGACCATAATATTGCTTTTGTGCTTGGTGGTCAAAGTAATCCAAATTTTTCAAGAGTCTATAAAACAACTGATGGAGGGGCAAATTGGGTGTTCATTATGGATTTTGTAAAATTATGTTATACAATTAATTTTAATTCATTAGATTCAGGAATGATTATTGGAGTTAATGAAAACAATTCGAAAATTACTGTATGGAGAACATTTAATGGAGGAACATTATGGGATTCTTCTAGTGGTAATTTATCTACAATAAGTTCAATAGAAAGACCTACCTATAGGTGTTTATTTATGCTCGGTACAAGAACATGGTTTTATACAACTCTAAACAGAGTTTTTTATTCCTCTAATTTCGGAAATAGTTGGTCAGTTCAGCAGTTATCAACTTCATATTCCACACTTAATGGAAATATTTGGTTTAACAATCCAACATTAGGTATGGCAAGCTGCGATAAGGTCCCATCATCAACAACTAATGGTGGAATAAATTGGATATCTATGACTGAACCAAACGGATTATTTGATAATATTGGTGGATTAATAGGTTCGGGTAATAAATTCTGGTGCGGGTATGGGTTAAATGTAAATTTAACTACTAACAATGGTGCCACATGGACAGTTGTTTATACAGCACCGTCAGGAAGTTTCTTAGATATGAGCTTGGCAAGAAATGGATTAAGTGCCTGGGCAATAAGAGATAATTTTGGAATATGTAAAAATGCAACACTTCTCGGCATCTCACCCATCAGCACTGAGATTCCATCATCATATAATCTATATCAGAATTATCCTAATCCCTTTAATCCGTCAACAAAGATTCAATTCCAGATTCCCCACTCGAGAGGGGTGTCCGCAGGACGGGGTGTGTCTATCAAGCTCACAATCTTCGACATGCTCGGTAAAGAAATCGCAGTACTGGTAAATGAGCCCCTCTCCCCCGGCACATATGAGATTGAGTGGAATGCAAGTGATTATCCGAGTGGTGTGTATTTTTATAGATTGATAACAGATGGGTTTACACAAACTAATAAAATGATATTAATAAAATAAATATACAATCATGAAATCTAAAATACTTTCTTTATTTCTATGTATAATTATTTCCGTTATATGCTTAACCCGAAATAATATTTATTCACAGGTTACTCAGCAATGGGTAAGAAATTACAATGATTCTATTTGGATTGTCAATAATCAAAATCGTTACAGTTCTGATTGCGGATATGCTATGATTGTTGATGCAAACGGAAATATATATATAACAGGTAATTGTGAAAAATATACGTCTTACATATTCAGAGCATCTTTAATAAAGTATAATAATTCGGGTAATGTAGTTTGGATTGCAGCTTATCCACAAAATTATTCTACTTTTATTAAGCCGCACGCAATTGCATTGGATAACCAGGGAAATGTAATAGTTGCTCTTGAAAAAGGCCTTAATAATTCAAATATCTTACTGTTGAAATACAATCCGAACGGCAGTCTTTTATGGAATGTGGAATACACACAAAACCAATATACAATCGAAGTACCTAGAGCAATTGATATAGGAACCGATGGCAGTATTTATTTAACAGGAGAGTGTTCTGACTCAACATCTACAGGTTATAACTTTTTAACGATGAAATATAATTCAACAGGAGTTTTGCAATGGATGAAAAGATATGATGGTCCGGGGCATTATTCAGATCTCCCGGTCGCATTAAAACTAGATATCAATCAAAATGTAATAGTAGCCGGTTCTACAAGCATGGTTAGCACAGGGAATAAAGATTACTGCACAATAAAATATAATTCACAGGGCGTTCAGCAATGGATTAGAACTACAGGGTTCGGTCCTTTAGATGAAATTAGTGATATGACTGTGGATACACTTGGCAATATTTATGTTACAGGATCAATTGTTACAAATTCAAACCAGTCGGAATATTGCACAATAAAATATAACGCTTCCGGCACACAGCAATGGGCAGCGATGTACGCAGGAATCAACGGGTATATTTACAACATTTCTAAGGCGATAGATATAGATAGAGCAGGTAATGTATATGTAACAGGATATACAGAAATGTATTATACATTGGAAGATTACTGTACAATTAAATATAGCCCTTCAGGCACAGAATTGTGGAAATCTTTTTATAATTCCGGAACTAATTCTATTGACGTAGCAACCGATATGAAAGTTGATAAAAACGGAAATTGCTATATAACAGGATATATTCAACCCAGCTCAGGAAAAGGGTATATGACAATTAAGTACAACACAAGCGGAGTACAGCAATGGGGAATTAAACTGGATTCTTCGGGCGTCAATGCATTATCGTATTATCCTTTTATACAGATAGATAATAATAACTTTGTGTACGCAGCCGGTACAAAAGAAAGGCAAAGAAGTGGATATGTTGATGCTGAAATTGTATTAGCTAAATATTCGCAGCTCATTGGAATAAACAATATCTCAACTGAAATACCTTCATCATATAATTTATATCAGAATTACCCCAACCCATTTAATCCGGCAACAAAGATCCAATTCCAGATTCCCCTCTCGAGAGGGGTGTCCGCAGGACGGGGTGTGTCTGTGAAGCTCGCAATCTACGACATACTCGGAAAAGAAATTGCAGTACTTGTAAATGAATTCCTCTCCCCCGGCACATATGAGATTGAGTGGAATGCAAGCGATTATCCAAGTGGTGTGTATTTTTACAGGTTGGTTACAGATGGGTTTACACAAACTAATAAAATGATATTAGTGAAATAAAATGTTTATCTATATGTAAATATATATATAAAATGAAAACAATTATAATATTAATATTATTAAATTCTTTTTTTTATTCTCAAGCTTATTCTAAGGTTGCACATGATTCAACACTTAAACCTGTTCTGTATATTTATGCGGACAAACTTCCGGTATTGATTTATGAAGGTGGAATAAAAGAATATTTTGCCAAAAACCTTCATTGGCCGGACCCAATGATTGATGCAGAAGGTACAGTCCTGGTATCTTTTGTTATAATGAAGAATGGAAAGCTAGCAAGTATAAGGATAGAACGAAGCTTAGCAAAAGAATTCGATGATGAAGTAATTCGGGTTTTTGAATCAATGCCTGATTGGAAACCGGGTAAAAAGGATGGGAAAGCTGTTGATGTTAAACTATATTTTCCGGTTGAATTTAAGATAAAAGGATAATTTTATTTCCAAATGCAGTGTCAAGTCTATTTTGAAAAATATTAATTATATCTAAAGTGAAAGAGTATTTTAGTAAACATGGATAATCCCTCTTTCCAACAAATGACCTAAAGGCAGGCCTGACAATGCATTTAAACGGGTAATAATAAGAATTATGTTTAAAAAAATATATTTAAATGAAAAAGCAATTGGTTTTGTTACTGAACAGTTAACAAAGCGTGTTAGTTTGGATGTTGATATATTTTCCGAATTTTTGACTAAATCAAAACTGGAAATATGGGGAT
>RPQH01000131.1 GCA_003820375.1 Ignavibacteriota bacterium | reverse complement strand
TGTGTGTCTTTCAAATTGATCGTTCATTTTGCCCCTCCTTTATTATTTCTCTTACTAAATTAATTATTAATTTAGTTTTTTGAGGGGACATATGTCACTATTTGATAAGTATCATCTTCTTTGTATCGGTAAACATTTGTCCTGCATCTCCGGAAATATCAACAGCGGTAATAGTATAGAAATAAACGCCGCTTGATAAAGCTGAAGAATTAAACTTCTCACCCTGTTTGCCTGCTCCTTTTTCACCGGTCACCAGTGTTTTTACTATCCTGCCGTTAATATCGTGAATTTTTAATGTTACATATGCTTTCTTTGGTAAATAATATTCTATCACCGTTTCAGGATTAAAAGGATTTGGATAGTTCTGAAGCAGTGCATAACTTGAAGGAACGGGTTCTCCGTTGTTTTGTACAGATACAACATAGTTCAGGTTAGCTGTATATATTTCCTGGTTAGGAGTACCTTTCCTGTCATCACACCAGACGGTAATCACTTTGTTCTGGTAAGCGTCTATTCCGATATATTCGCCATTTCTGACTTCAGACCCGATGGATATATATGTAAATGAACTATCGCTTACCCGCTGGTTATTCCATGTTGTACCCTGGTTAGTAGAAAAAGCATACCATGAGTTTACTATGCCCGCACCGGTTCTTTCATCATAGTATATTACACCGATATTTCCGTTTGTATCACAAGCAATTGCGGGCTTATACTGATGTCCCGTTTGAACATCATTAACTCTTACCGGATTGGTAAGCCAGTTAGCACCTGCATTGGTAGACCTGTTGAACCAGACATCATCGTTACCGCCCCTGTTATCAGCCCACACAACATATACATTGCCTCTGGTAGCATGGTTGGAATAATCAACGCTAATAAACGGGAACGAACCTTTAACGTTACCAACTACATTGCTCAGCTGGTAATCAGTGCCAAAGCTTGTTCCTCCGTTAGTTGATTTATCAAACTTAATACCGGCGCTTTCACCCCAAACAACATAGATATAATAATTGGTACCGACAGCAACATTAGAGCCCTGCCCTGCGGAATTATCACCAACATTCACGGGAGTTGTCCAGTTCAATCCGCCGTTTGAAGATTTTACAAAGCGGATACCGGAACCAATCCTTGTCCATGTAATATAAAGATTATTAAAATTAGGACTGCCCGGAACAAGGTCGCATGTTATCCATTCTTTATCTTCGAAGCTGCTGCTTGCTGCAGCAACGGAATATTTCAGCCAGTTAACACCGTTATTTGTTGACCTGTACACAACCGTTTCACCTCTTACATTAGTTGCTTCCCTTGAAGTTGTTGCAATATAAAAAATACCGTTATTATCTGACATAAGCACCGGGTCACTTTGAGTAGCATGACCGGGCATCGGGTCGGGTAAAAGCTGCGGAGCTGCCCAGGTTAATCCGCCGTTTGTTGAATAAGAATATCCTATCCTTCTTATAACAGGATTTGTATATCCTAAACGGAAATCTCTCCATGCGGCAACAACTATGTTTGAATTGATTCTGCTTATTCTTACTGAAGGTTCATTCTGCGGAGCAGTGTTAACTGTCAGGTTATTGTTAACAAATAAAATATTATCCAGGTAATTATGGTCTGCTCCCGTTGTTACATAAGGTCTGTAATATTTAACCTGCGGGTCGGTCTTATAAGTATCATCCTGAGAAAATGCTGCTGCTGAAAAAAGTATTAATAAAAAAAGTATAGAAAATATTTTCATATAATAGTTAATTTTAAATAATATGATTATTTTTGCAAAATATCTAGCCGGTATTAATCAAAGTTAGCAATAAATATTATTAAAATTTATTTATAAAGTTAGCCACAACACCGTAACCAAAATAAGTTATATGAATATAAAGATAACAAAAGCGAAAAAAGAAGACAAACATGCTGTATTATCATTGATTTATGAGCTTGCTGATTTTGAAAAGCTTACTCCTCCCGATAAAAAATCACAGCAGAGAATTTTAAAAGATGCTTTCGGAATCAAGCCATTGTTCAATATTCTTCTTGCAAAAGAAAACGGCAGACCGGTTGGTTATGCTTTTTACTTTTACACTTATTCGTCATTTCTTGCCAGGAAGACACTGTATCTTGAAGATGTGTTTATATCACAGGATTACAGGAGCAAAGGTATAGGGAAAATGTTTATGAATAAACTGATGGACATTGCCAAAAAAAATAAATGCGGAAGAATGGAATGGTGCGTACTCGACTGGAATAAAAACGCAATCGATTTTTATGAACACTTAGGCGCAAAACATTTGAAGGAATGGCTGTATTACAGAATTACTTTTTAGCAATTAGCAATTTACAATTAGCAATTTACAATTAGCAATTAGCAATAAAGAGCTGGAAGGTTGAAAGGTTGGAAAGTTGAAAGGTTGGAAAGTTGAAAGGTTGGAAAGTTGAAAGGTTGAAAGGTTGAAAGATTTATTTGATTAATCCCGTCTGCCTGCTTTGGCAGGAAGGGATAATATTATGGTAGAAGTGTCAGAAACCTCACCCCCCAACCCCCTCTCCACATGGAGAGGGGGAGATTCGATTGATTAGAAATCATGCTTGCCTGCTTTGGCAGGCTTGACTGCCTCCGGCAGTAAGGGATGATATTATGGCAGCAAATTGTAGATTCCAAAACCTCACCCCTACCCCTCTCCTGGGAGGAGAGGGGAAATTCGATTGATTAGAAATCCTACTTGCCTGCCTCTGGCAGGAAGGAATGATATTATTATAGCAAGATTGTTCAAGAAAGAAAAGAATCCCGAAGGGATGACATTATGGTAGAATGATTTAAAGAGAAACACATAACCCTGAAAGGGTGATATTATGGTAGAATGATAGATGATAGACCAATAGAATCCCGAAGGCCTGCCTGCCACTGGCAGGGATGACATTATGGTAAAATAAATAAAGATAGAAGGATTAGTCACGCTTGACTGCCTCCGGCAGTTAGTAACTTAACATATTTTATGAACAAAATTTTAGAAATATTAAACGAAGGCAAATCAATTATTCTCTTTGACGGGGTTTGTAACTTCTGTAACTCCAGCATCAATTTCATTATGGATAGAGATGTGCAAAATAAATATATGTTTGCATCACTGCAATCCGATGAAGGAAATTTTCTTGTAAATAAATACGGCGTTGATGTAATAAAGAACGACTCAATAATTTTAATTGAAGAAAATAAATATTATTTAAGGTCAACAGCAGCATTAAGAATTTCAAAAAACCTGAAAGGTGCCTGGAAGCTGTTTTATATATTTATAATAATACCCCCGGCAATCAGAGACTTCTTCTACAATATAATTGCAAATCACAGGTACAAATGGTTCGGCAAAAGAGAAGCATGCAGAATCCCAACCCCCGGAGAGAAAGCTAAATTCCTGTAAAACCGAGCCAAACCACCTTAATATCAGTGTAAACCGGGTTCATTTAATCTCATCAACTATCTTTTATTTCCATATGGTTTTTAGTATATTTGTAACCAAATCCACAGTTTTCAAAAAATAAACAAGCATATATTGAATTTACGACTGAATAATAAAAGGCTACTTTTGTACCTTTTGACTTTACTTTTATTACCCTCCTGGGTAAATTCCCAATCAAGAATATTGCAGAGAAATTCGGTTGACATGCCAATTCAATACTCAAAAAATATACAAAATGAGCACAGAAAGCTTATTAATTTAAACGGAGAGTGGAGTTTTTCTTCTACCGATCCATTGATTAATACACCTGTACAAGTGCCGTTTTGTTACGAATTTAAGGGAAAATCCGTTTGTACAAGAACGTTTAATATAAATATTGAAAATCCAGAAGCTTACAACTATGTGTTATACTGTGACGGAGTTAATTATAATTGCGAAGTTAGTATTAACGGCAGTTTTGTTACTAAACATGAAGGCGGGTTTTCTCCGTTTTCGGCAATAGTGCAGGACGGAATAATCAAAGAATCGGGAAACACCATTGAGGTTAAAATTGATAATTTACTGGATTATTCCAAAACATTACCATTAAGAAATCTTGTAAATTATCCAAAAAATTATGGAGGTATTTACAGGGATATTTACATAACTGCTGTCCCAAAGCTTTTTGTCAGAGGCATAAATGTCAAATCAGAAATTGATATTAATTTTAATGCTGATGTTACAAACAGCATTGCATTAACAACAACTGACCTGTCAGCTTTTGGAGGTCCGTCAACAGAAAAAAAATTCAGCGTAAAGACAGAAATTGTAGATTCATCGGGTAATGTGAAAGCATCAAGCAGTGAAGTTAACTTTGCTATATCTGAAAATTCCACAATACAGATTGAAAATAAACTTGAGCTTTCAAATCCGCAGTTCTGGTCACCGGATTACCCTTTCCTCTACACATTGAGAGTAATAATTTCATCCGGCACAGAACAGATTGACGTATATTCCTCCGATTTTGGCGTGCATGAATATTCACAGAAGGCAGGCTCTATCCAGTTCAACAGAACCGACCTGAAATTAAAGGGAATAAACTACGTTGAAGAATTTATGAATAAAGGAATTGCAGCTTCGTATGCAGACCTTGAAAGAGATGTAAAGAATCTGAAAACTATCGGCTGTAATGTTATCAAAGTTTATGGAAGACCTGCAAGTCCTTACCTTGTTAACCTTTGCAACAGGTACGGCTTATTAATACTTGAAGAGATACCGGTGTTTAATGTTCCGTTAAATATTATAACCAGTGAAAACTTCATGGCTCTGGCAGAAAACCAGCTGAATGAGATGGTATTAAATCATAAAAGCAACCCCTGTATTTTGGGTTACGGTATAGGAAATGATTTTAATGTTTCTGATCAGAAAGCCAGAACTTATGTAACTCGAATGGTCAATGTTTCAAAAGCGCTTGATTTCAGACCCGTATATTACTGCACAAGAAATTTTACACATGATGTTTGCAGGGAAATAGTAGATTTAACCGGCTGGAATATTTACGATACCGATTTGAAAAAAATAAAAGATTTGATTTCGGACCCCAAGTTTAAAAAAGAAAGAATTTTCATTGGAGCTTACGGAAAAGCAATAAATCCCGGCAATACTTCCGGGTATAGTGACCCAACTTCAATTGAGTCACAATCTAAATATATTGTTGACCTTCAGAAAATGATAAAGAGCTCTTCAATACTCGGAAGTTTCTTTTTAACTTATTCTGACTGGACAGCAGATTATCCGAACGCAAAATTTTTCGACCCTTCGAACCAATATTTAAGAACATCTGGTCTTTACAGCCTGAACCGCGACCAGCGTTCATCAGCAATTATCATAAAGAAAGAATTTCTTGATGAAGATATACCCAACCTGAATATAGGTACTTACTCAAGAGAAGCACCGATTGTTTTTGTGTTGCTCGGTTTATTTACATTTATTTTGTTTATTTACCTTGCAAACAGTGTAAGAAGATTCAGGGAAAATGTCTGGCGTGCTTTTTTCAGGCCGTTCATTTTTTATTCTGATGTCAGAGAACAAAATTTAATGCCTGTGTATCAGAATATATTACTTGCAATTATTCTTTCTATAGGCAATGCCCTTTTCTTTGCAAATCTTTTCTATTACTGGAAAGATTCCGTTCCATTTGATATAATCAGTTCTCTTATTGTATCTTCGGATTCATTAAAAACCGTATTTAATTATTACGTAGTAAACCCGGTTAAATTAACATTATTATTAACTGCCATAAGTTTTGTAAAGCTATTTCTTATTGCGGCTGTCATATGGCTGTTTTCACTGACTTCAAGGTACAGGATTGGGTTTAACAATATTTATACAATTACAGTCTGGGGTTTTTTACCGACAATTATTCTTTTGATTACAGGTATTTTTTATATAAGAGTGTTGTACGAAAATCCGGATTTTGTTGTAATTGGATTAGTAGTGGCAGCTTTTATTTACCTTCTCAGTATTTACAGGGTTTTAAAGGGAACATATATTATATTTGATACTTTCTTCATTAAGGTATATTCTTACGGAATTGCGACAATTTTAGTGTTTTACGGAGGAATATGGCTCTTTTTGAACAGTACCCGTTATATTTCCGATTACTTTAGATTGATTCTTGATTTCTTGAAAAGTTAATAAAAATTAGGCTGTCAAGCTATTCTATATAAATCAGAATATATTTATATTTAATCAGGATTTAAGGAAAAAAGAACCTTCAAGTTTAAAATAAAGATTAAAGATTATAATATTCACACTTGTATTTAAATAAACTGGAAATAATTGGTTTTAAATCATTCGCCGATAAGGTTGCCATTGATTTTGACAGTGGTGTAACTGCAATTGTCGGTCCTAACGGCTGCGGCAAGACAAATATTGTTGATGCCGTAAGGTGGGTTATTGGCGAACAGAAGGCAAGTGTGCTGAGAAGCTCCACTATGGAGAATGTTATATTCAATGGTACACGGGATAGAAAAGCTCTTGGCTATGCACAAGTCTCGCTTACAATTGAAAATACAAAAGGAATATTACCTTCCGAATATACGGAAATTACCATTTCAAGAAGATGTTTCAGGGATGGCCAAAGCAATTACCTGCTGAACGGCGTTACATGCCGCTTAAAGGATATCACTTCTTTATTCATGGATACCGGAATGGGCTCTGATGCATACTCTGTTATTGAGCTTAAAATGGTAAATGAAATACTTTCCCACAGGACGCAGGACAGGAGAAAATTATTTGAAGAAGCATCCGGCATTACCAAGTATAAAGAACGCAGGCGTGAAGCTCTTTATAAGCTTGAAATCGCAAAAGAAAGCTTAGCTGAAGCAAATATAGAAATAAGGAACAGGCAAAGAACAGTAAATGCTTATGAACGAATTGCACAGAAGCAACAGGAAGCCAAGCAGATTAGTGAAAGATTAAAAGTAATTGAAATTGATTATCATCAGCGTTATCTCTCAAAATTGATAGATGAGACTAAGCAGGTCGAAGAAGAGCTCAGGATTAAAGAACAGCAGAGAGAAACTATTCAGCTTGACCTGAATCAGAATGAATCTGTAATTGATAATTTCAAAAGTGAGCTTAGTGTTACCGAGAGAAAGTTAAATGAACTGAGAGAGAAGCTTCTAAGGATAAATTTAAATATCAGTGAAGTACAAAATGAAATATCTATTTCAGAACAAAGGATAAGCTACCTGCAGGAAAACATAGACAGGTTCTCCAAAGAAAAGATATACATTGAAAACCAGCTTGAAAAGCTTTCCACAACAAAACTTGAGATTGAGTCTAAAATAGGTATTTTAAAAAGCACTATTCAGCTTCTCGATGAATCAAGAAATAATAAAAAACTGGCACTTGATGAAGTTGAAGGAAAAGTAAAATCAAGCAAAGATGAGCTTAAAGACCTTACCATAAAGCATGCAGCAATATCACGCACAGTAATTGAGAAAAGAAGTGAATATGAGCTTGTTAAATCAAAGCTGGAAAACCAGCTTTCAAGATGCAGCCGATTAACGGAAGAAAATATTGCAGGGATTAACAAGGTCACTCAATATGATAAAGAGCTTCAGATGCTTGACGAACAGCATCAGCAGCACAAAAATAAGCTGGAAAAACAAACAATCGAGCTCAACAACAGGAAAAAAGATAAGGATAATTTAGAGGAAGATATATCACAGCTTGAGAAAGATTTAGTCAGCAAATCACATGAAATAGAGAAGCTTAAGGAAAAAATAAATTTCCAGGTAAACCTGCTTGAAACATATGAAGATTATTCCGAAGGTATAAAGTATTTAGTAAAAGAGAAAAAGGAAAGCAAAGTACATGTTGTAATAGATAAGCTTGAAGTGGAAGACAAGTTTAAGGTAGCAATAGAAACAGCACTTGGTGAAATATCGAATTACCTTATTGTAGATGATGAAGCATCAGCACACCGCTTTATTGAAGTATTAAAAGAAAAGCAAAAAGGTAAGATAACCTTCATCCTTAAAAATAACCTTTACAACACCGGCTTAAATATATTCCAGGAAGAATTTCCCGAGATACTTAACCGGGAAGGAGTTTACGGCTGGGCAGATATGTTCATAAAATGCCCTGATGAATATTTCCTTTTATACAAATATTTTCTTGATGAATATATAATTGTTGAAAATATTGACATTGCAAAAAAATTATCGAAAGATAATTTCATTAAGTTCATTACTCTTGACGGTGATATAATTACAAACAGCTTCTTAAGAGCAGGAAGCTCTACAAATTTGGAAACTCTTAAGATAGGACGTGAAAAATTAATTAAGGGTTTGCAGGAGAATGTGTTTAATTTTGAACAGGAAATCGAAATTGATAAAAAAGAACTTGAAGATATAAAAGCTAAATATGCATCAATTGATTTAGAACCGGTTGAAAAAGAAATAAAATCTTTAAAGGATAGTATTGTTGCTGTTGAAAGCAAAATATCTCAGGTAAGATATGTAAAACAGCAAACCAATTCGGTACTTGATAAAAACAATAAAGAAAGCGAACAGTTCGGAGAATCAAACAAAGAGCTCGCATCACAGATAGATATACTCATCAATGAAATTGAAGAAGCAGAAAATCTTAAATACCAGAGAGAAAAAGAGCTTGAGCATTTCACCACAGAGCTTGAATTGCTTGCAGATGACCTTACTGCAAAAAGAGAAGAGTATAACAGCTTTAACATTGAAGCAACAAAGGTAAGAGGCGAATTAACAAATCTCGAGAATGAACTGAAACGTACTGATGACAGTATCAGGAGCAGGAAAAATACTGTTGAATTCAGGACAAGGGAGTGTGAGGGTTATGAGCGGGAGATAGGTGTATTAAGAACAAAGCTTGAGGGAGTAGATGAGCTTGGAAACAATATTGGCTTGAAATATAAGATAGCGGCATCTGAAACAGAGAAAGGTGAAATTGAGATTGACTTTAATCTTGTAAAAAATGAATATGATGCAAAAAGGTCATTAATTGAAACTATAGACCAGGAACAAAAGGCATTAAGAAGCAAACGCGATGCTATTATAGATTTCATTCATAAAAATGAAATGCGGCTTACCAAAGACAGGATTGAAATAAAAGAGCACCAGGAAAAGATAAAAGAAGAATATAATGAGGATATAGTTTACACGGTTTATGATGATAACAGTATTTTTGATTTTGTTAAAACAAAATCAGATATAGATAAGATGCGTTACAGGTTAAAACAACTCGGCGGTACAGGACAAATGGAGCTGGGTATATATGAACAGGAAAAAAGAGACCTTGAAAAACTAATAGAAGACAAAAGTGACCTGATAAAAGCCGAGGAAGACCTGATAGGTCTTATAGAGCAAATAAACATATCGGCACAGGAAAAATTTGCAGAAACATTCGAAAAGATAAGAAGTAATTTCCAGGCAATATTCCGTGAGCTGTTTATGGAAGGTGATGAAGCAGACCTTAAGCTTGTTATAGACCCGGATAATCCCGACCCGCTGGACGCTAAAATAGATATTATAGCCAAGCCGCGTGGTAAACGCCCGCAGTTGATCGACCTGCTTTCAGGAGGAGAAAAAACCTTGACAGCTATTGCTCTTCTGTTTGCGATATACCAGGTAAAGCCCTCACCTTTCTGTATTCTTGATGAGGTTGACGCTCCGCTTGATGATGCAAATATTGACAGGTTTATCAAGATAATCCGTAAGTTTTCAGTGGAAACACAGTTCATTATCGTTACTCATAATAAACGGACGATGGAAGCAGCCGACTCGATGTATGGAGTTACAATGGCACAGGAAGGAATTTCTACAATAGTAAATGTTAAGTTTAATGACCAGCAAGCTGCAGCTGTATAACCCAGCCGTTGTTGCTGGCATGACTACGTCTGCAGTTGTTCTTCACCAAACAACCCTTAAGAACCATCTCAAAAGCACTGTCAGGTCCAACTAGTAAATGACCTGACACAAAATTTAGACCCCTGTGAGTACACAAAATATTCCCGCCATTGTTGACCTGACTGCCATTGGCAGTTGTTCTGCAGCAACAAACAATATTATTATTGCTTCTACATCAGTCAGGGCTAAAGCCCCGGTGCAATGAGTTTGCTCAACCACTAGCTAAAGCTAGTGGAAATTCTTGCCGTTCTTGCCGTTGTTGGTGTTCTGCACCAACAACATAGTTGCGTGGGGAGTTTTAAGATTACAAGTTTTTATCAGCATAGCTTTATTTACATTAAAAAATGAGTGGAATTATTTGACAACTATGCAACGCCTGAAGATGATTGCAAGTATGAATTTAAGCTGCTCTTACTGGTTGTTGGTGAAGAACACCAACAACGGCAAAACCTTCATATGGATTGTATTGCGAATACAAATTACTGAAAGATGAAATAAACAATAAAATCAGCATGGAACATTTTAGAAATGATAATGTTTTTGATAAAGACATTGCTTTTACTCCATTTCAAATTAGATTTTTTGTTATTTTTAAAAAATAAAGGCAGGCTTGTCTGCTTACCGCAGACAATAAAGTAATAAGCC
>RPQH01000130.1 GCA_003820375.1 Ignavibacteriota bacterium | reverse complement strand
ATTGAAAATTGCTCATTTCTTACGTAGGAAAATTCCTACATTTGGAAATTTCTATTTCTATACTTTTTTGTTTCCATATCTGACCCTGTAGCTAAGCTCAAGATAAATTAATTTCACGACCGGAAGATTATGATTTCGATATTGACAAAGAACGACAATAAGATGCAATATGCCGCAGCATTCACTACTATATAAATATAATATGGAGATTACCGCTTGTCAAACATTTCACGAAAATAGTTTAGAGTGTGTGGAATAATTCATCAAATTCATCAGATTTATCAAATTTATCAAATTAACAAACCACTATCTCACTATTTCACCATTTCACTATTTGGACAGGGGTGTGAGTTTAAATAAACCGGAAATACCTTAAAGTTTTACTTTAACTCTAAAATATAGCGACAAACATCTTCACTTTTTCCCCAAAAACACATGGGCAGGAGTATTTTTTGAAAAACCTCGATTCCTGCTTATAATCGCCATATTTTGAGCCATTTTTGACACTTTGGGCAGGAGTTATCTCTTTATACTGCAATGAGTTACAGCCATTTTCCGAAAACTCCTGCCCAAAACCTGCCCGGAAAGTGCCCACAGAATGCCCACTGGATGACCATAAAGTGCCCGCTGAGTGCCCGCTGGATGACCGCTGGTTTTTTGTATCACGCAAAGCCGCGATGACCGCAAAGATGAGGTGAATTTTGTTTATGCAAATATCAACAACCGGTAAGAATTATTTTATTACTGTTAATTTTTTTGTATCAATTATTTTTCCATCTGCAATCATCTGGTAAAAATATATTCCGGAAGAATAGTTTTCTGCATTAAATGTTACTTCATATTCAGAAGCCGTTAATTCTTTATCTATTAATGCTTCTTTTATTCTGCCTAACACATCATATATTTTTAAATGAATGTAGCTTTTCTTCGGAATCGATAGTTTGATTTTTGTAGTAGGATTAAAGGGATTAGGGTAATTCTGATTTAATTCATATTTTGATGGTATTTTATTACTTAATGGTTTTACTCCAATAATTTGCGAATACTTTATAACCATATAATCATATCCGGTTGTACCACATACATAAATATTTTTATATTTATCTATGGCTAATTCCAATCCGGTTCCAAATCCATTATAAAAAATTTGCCAAGCAATTTCACCATGCATTGTATATTTTGTTGTCATTACTCCGTATCCAGATCCGGTTAAATTAAAAGTTACACCAGTTAAATAAGTATTACCTGTTGAATCGATCTTTACATCATTATATGCAGAATTTGTATACAGCCCAATGTTTCTTCTTAACCAGATAGAATCACCTGAATTAGAATTATATTTTATTAAAGTAGCTTCACGATGGTTGTTAAAATATACACTACCTGTAATAAATACAGCATTATGTATTTTATCAATGGATATATTTTTTATAAAATCATCGTCTTGCCCTGGTCCATCATATGTAGAAACCCATTGTAAAATTCCATCCCTATTATATTTCAAAGTTAGAAATATATCATCCCCTGTATTATTCCGTGTCCTTCCCATTATATATACACTTCCATACTGGTCATTGACTACTTTTAAACCTATACTAATTAAGTTGTCGGTCGGGCTAAAATATGTCTTTGCCCATTTCAATACTCCTTCTTTGTTATACTTTATAGTAAGCAGTGTGTCAAAACATCCTCCGGGCGGCGGATATGGAATACAATATGCTTTATAACCTGTTATTATTATATTCAATGAATCATCTATTGTGCATGAATTGCCGCTTGTAATTGTCCCTGCCGGCTGATATTTCTTTACTAATATAGTATCACCCGTTATTGAATTATATTTTATACAAATTAATGAACTGTCTGACCATCCTGTTACATAAACGTTGTTATGCTTATCTATTTTAATTTCATTAGGACAGCTTGCACCATACTGTCCTATATATTTTTTAGCCCATACAACTGTTCCGTTATTGCTATTAAATTTTATTGTGAGTGTGTTTAAATAATTAAATACCCCCTGACCATAATTTGTGATTACATAAGCATTGCCCAAACTGTCCACAGCAATGCCCATAGGTTCGTAATAAGCTTCACCGGGGTATTTATAAAGATTAAGCCATTGCTGCACACCCGCTGTGCTGTATTTAATTACAGCTATATAATTTGTATCGTTTAAACGGTTTGTACCTGCAACATAACTATTGCCAAATTTATCTAATGCCATAAAAGGTGCATAAAGATCAGGTGTTCCCGGGGTTCTTACGTATGTCTTCACCCATTCTTGCGTTACTTCATCAGAATATATATTTCCATTCTGCAGAATTATCTCAGCAGTCATCAAGAGGATTATCAGAAGTGTATTGGTTTTCATAATCATTTTTATAATGACTAAAAATTTTTAAATATCAGCAAGTATCCGGCTAAATATTTTCCAACAGTATGACGGAACCTGCTTCTTGAACTTGCAAAGGAATGATTAATATAATTTAAATCTATTAAACCGGGAATTCAAGATAAAACACTTTATTACAATGATTTACATCTCATTTTATTGAATTTACAGCGACTTTGAGAATAAATTCCGCTAAGTTAACAGTAAGGAGATTTGAAATTGATAAAAGACAAGGGGGTAACAGCATTGATATGAATGTTTCATAAATAATGTTAAATATCATATAAATAACTCTAATTATTAATATTCTTATTACCCCTTGCCAAAATTAATTAAACAAAGAGTTAGCAGGTCACCTTACGCACTTTCGGTAAATTCAGTCCCGAGTACTCGGGACTGAATTTACCAAAAGTGCGTAAGGTGAATTAATAGATTACAAAAATACGGTATATTTACCTGTGATAATGAAAAATTTTTTTCAAAGAAACCGCATTTTTTAATCATAATCCGACAATTTTAGTTCAATATATATTTTTTTTATGCAAGTCTCTATTAAAACAATTGAAGTTTAGAAATCAAATTATTAAATTCCTAATAATTAATATAGTAGGGAATACATGAAAAAATTGAAAAAAATTACAATTTTCCAAATTTTATTGCTGTTTTTGTCGTTTTCAACGTTATTTTCGCAAAACCATAGACATACGTACCTGAATGACTATAACTTTCCGGTACTGCCCGGGTTATCAAGAGCCCCTGTTTATGTGGCAAACCGCACAGATTTTAACATTACTCTTAATGATGGTGTTATAATAGACGCATTAAAATTTGTGCCCGTTGGCATTCCTCCCGCAGGCGGATGGCCTACTGTTATCATGGTTCACGGTTACGGCGATAATAAAGAAACTTTAGCCAATTTCTGCCGGGCACAAGCTGAATATGGATATTATACAATGACCTTCAGCATGAGGGGACAGGGTAATTCAGGCGGCTTATCAAACCTTATCAGCAGAACCGAAGCTCAGGATTTTATCCAAATAGTAAACAGTGTAAAAGGTGATGCACCCAACGGCTCTAATCCAAATAACATTCTAGTTATGGGCGGCTCGCAGGGCGGCATGGTTCCTTTTATGGCTGCATGCCTGGGATTACAGGTTAAGACTTTAATCTCAGCACTTGCTCCTCCGAATTTTGCAAGCAACTGGATTGAGAACGGCTCTATTAAAATGACCTTCCTCTGGACTGTTGAATACAATCCTGATACAGCAAGGTATACACCGGTTGTTGATAGAATGTCCGATTGGGTATATGCAAACAATAAGAATAAATGGGATAGCTTAGCTTACTGGCTTCCAAAAGACAGAGATTTTATGAGCATCGTTCCGAATAATACGGTACCTCTTATAATTGAAGGTTCATGGCAGGATAAATTTTTTAATGCATCCGGTATTATTCAATCAGCGTCGCTGCTTAAGGTGCCTTACAGAATGTATGTCGGAGCTGTGCAGGGGCATGGCGGAGACCACTCGGCAACCGAAGACCAGTGGCATATGAACTTCTTTAATGACTGGTTCTTATATTGGCTCTTTGATGTCCAGAACGGCACACTTGATGCTGCAAAATATCAATATGCTTCCACAACTTACCCGTCAGTAAGCAGTTACTGGACATTTGTCCATGACAGCTCAAGAGTTTGGCCGCCTCAGAATACGGCAAACTGGAGACTGTATTTTAACAGAAACGGTAAATTAAAAACTACAGCTAACCCGACAAAGACTGACAGGGTAAACTTAACAAATGCTGTTTCAGGATTAACTTTAAAAGAAGCAGTAAATGAAGAATTTACGGGTCCGGTTTTCGATTCCAAATTTAAAAAGAAAACAATTAACTTTGATACAGACCCGCTGACAAAAGATTACAAAATGGTTGGTACGCCTGTCGTTAATTTGCAGTATTCATCAACTGCCAGAACTTTTTGCCAGTATAATTTCCAGATATATGAAGTAAGACCGGACGGTACCCAGCGGCTTATTAACAGGGTTAACTACACAGACAGGAATTATACTCAAAACACAATCAGGACAAAGGCAATAAACGGCCAGGCGCACTCACATATATTCAGGGCAGGAAATAAGATAAGAATAACCGTGACTAACCTTGATACCAGCCCCGATGATGTTTGGTTCCTCGGAACAAATCCGTTTGTACTGCCAACTTTAGTGAACAGCAGTAATTATATTAACCTGAATAATTATACATATATTAATATTCCTGTAACAGGAGTAACTGCCGCAGACCTGATTAATGATGCAAATAAAACTGCAGGAGATATAACATTACATCAGAATTATCCTAATCCGTTTAATCCTTCTACAACGATTAGCTACACTCTTGCAAAAGACGGATTTGTAAATATTAAAGTTTATGATATTACAGGCAGGGAAGTAAAAGTATTAACAAACGAGTATTTGCAGGCAGGTGAACATGAAGTAAGATTTAATGCTCATAATCTTGCGAGCGGAGTTTACTTTTACAGGGTTGAATCAGGTAATTTTAGTGAAATAAAAAGAATGATTTTAGTAAAGTAAAATGAGTGCGTTGAGTGTATGGAGTGTGTTGAGTGTATGGAGTGCGTTGAGTGTATGGAGTGTGTAGAGAATATTGAGTTATTTCCTTTGTTATTAGGGTTTAACAACAACGAAGAAAATCCCGGTTTTATCAGCCGGGATTTTTTATTTATCAATTTCAATTTTATAATTACTTTTAATTTAAAATTTTTTAATTAATCATGCCGGAAAAATTATCAGATGAAGAGATTCTTGAAAAGCTCAAGGCTCTAAATGGATGGGAATTCAGGGAAAAATCTATAAAAAAGTGCTATAAAACAGCAAGTTATCCTGTAACAATGGGCTTTATCACTGCAATTGGAGGTGTTGCCCAGAGGCTTAATCACCATCCTGACTATATTTTAATGAAATACATGGAAATTGAGGTATCCTTTTCAACACATTCTGCCGGAGGTGTAACGCAAAAAGACATTGATATTGCAATAGAAATTGATAAAATTAATATTCGATAATAATTTTTTCACTTTTATTGAATAATATTTTTTTTAAGTTAGACAGAATAAATGTTGGAGAAGTCCCGTTTAGAGCAATTAATTGAAATGCTGGAAAAAGACCCGCAGGATTCCTTTACGAGGTATGCTTTAGGACTTGAATATTTTTCTTTGAAGATGTATGATGATGCCGTAAGAATATTTGAAGAGCTCATACTGGATAAACCTGATTATCATGCAACGTATTACCAATTGGGAAAAGCATATGAGCATATGGGAAATTTCGATATGGCAAAAAAAGTATATGAAAAAGGAATCGGCGTCACGGAATCACAAAATGAAAATCATGCACGTGATGAGCTCCGGATGGCTCTGGATGAGCTTCTGTAAACTCTTTTTAAAAGCTAACCAATAAATTATATTAGATAATATTCTACGCTTTTATAACTAACCAATTAGAAAAAGATGTGTAAAAAAATTCACATAACAATAGCATTGTTAGCAGTTACTCTTTTTATAAATATCTCATTTGCCCAGGATAAAGGCGGTTGGAATATTTATACATCATTCAAGGAAGTTAAGGACTTAAGTATAAAAGGTACTAAAGTATGGGTAGCAACTTCAGGGGGATTATTTACATTCGATTATAATTCACCCGGCAATACCATAGCGAAGTACACTACAATGGAAGGTCTTCGCAGTAATGACCTTACATCTGTTCTTATAGATAATTCCGGAAATGTGTGGTCCGGGAGTATAGACGGTGCAATTACATTATTAAATTCTTCTTCCGGTATATGGAAAACTAATTCTGATATATTATCTTCTACCGAGCCGTCAAAATCAATAAACAATATTTTTCAGTATGGTGATTTTGTTTACATGGCAACAGAGTTTTCTGTAATAAAAATGAAAATCAGCAGTTTCGAAATAGTAGACCAGCCTTACATATATTTAGGGCCGCAAATGCCTATTAAGACTCCGGTTTACCAGGCAGTAGTAAGAAATGATACAATATGGACTGCAACAAAAAACGGTATTGCTTATGCGAATATTAATAATTACCTGCCGATACAATCAAGCTGGGAAAATTTTACGGTATCAAATTCAGTACTTACTACAAACTGGATAAACACCGTTGCCTATTTTAATAACCAGGTATATTTTGGTACCGATTCAGGAATGGTTTATTATCAGAATGGTACTTTACACCCTTATACACCGTTATACAACGGTAACCCTCTGAAAGTACCCGTTAAAGAAATGAGTGTTTCAAACAATTCAATGTTCATAGCAACATATAAAGGTTCTGATATTATTTTTAAAGTAGAAGCATCAAATGTAAATTCAGCAGAGGTTGCTTTCCAGGGCCCGTTTATTAATAGAGTAAAAGCAAACGATGCAGGTGAATTGTTTATTGGTACATTAAATAAAGGTGTAAATTATTATAAAAACGGAACAAGTAATTTCATTTGGCCAAACAGTCCTTTCTCTAACCTGATGTATTATTCATCGGTTGACAGGTATGGAAGGGTTTGGGCTGTAACAGGTTCAACAGGTGATTGGTTTAACTATTCGGGTATATACAGATATGATGGAACAAGCTGGAAAAACTTTACAGTCGAAGAGTATCCCATATTGTATTACGGATGCTGCGGATGGCTGCTTACATATCCTTCAAGGTTTACTGATGATGTCTGGGTGTCGGGTTTTGGAAACGGTTTGCTTAAGATACAGGGAGATAACATTGTAGCACACTATGACCAGAGAAATTCTGTTTTGGTTGGTTTGGGTAATGATTCGACATTTGTACTTTGTGAGGGTATGGATGAAGACGAAAATGGTAAGCTATGGGTATTGAACAGCAGATGTGAAAAACCAATTGTTAATTTTACTGATGGTGTAGCTTATCCCGTACCGGTGGGAAATTCTTATACAACACATTTAAGATTTCTTGTTATTGACAGGTACGGTACTAAGTGGATGACAATGCATAATACACAGAGCAGCCAGACAGGCGTAATGTATTTTAATGAAAACGCAAACGTTGGCGGTTTACTTAATTACGCACAGCTAGGTGCTGATATTACAGGAGTAGCCGGCATTACAATGGATAGAAATGGAGAGATCTGGATAGGTACTAACAACGGTGTTGCAATAATTCTGGACCCTTACCAGGTGATTCAAAATCCAAACCAGCCTCCTGCCACTTATAAAATGAGAATAATTGAAAATGGCATAAGTACTCCGCTGACAGAAGATGTACGTGCAATAAAAGAAGATGCATTAAACAGGAAGTGGCTTGGAACCGGATCAAACGGGGTTTTATATGTTTCTCAGGATGGTTCGACTTTGTTAGGACAATATAATGTTACCAATTCTCCGCTTCCGGATAATGAAATTAATAATATTTCAATAGATAATAAATCAGGTGTAGTATATTTTTCTACCAAAAACGGATTGGCATCTTTCAAGACAATTGCGATAGAAGCACTTGAGGGCTGTGATAATATTTCTGTAGCACCGAATCCTTATGTTTTACCTAATGATAATTTATTGAGGATAGACGGTCTTGTTGCAGGTTCATCTGTAAAGATATTAACATTAAGCGGCACACTCATAAAAGAATTTGAAACTCCCGGCGGCAGAATTACGACCTGGGACGGAAAAGATATGAACGGAAGTTATGTTTCATCAGGTATATATATTGTTGTTGGCTTTAACGAAGATGCAAGCCAGGTCTGCACAGGAAAAGTTGCAGTAGTAAGAAAATAAAATTTTGCAGAATCTTAAACAAAAGAATAAATCCCGGGTCTATATAGTAATAGTATATTTTCTGATAACTATTCTTTTGTTCTACCGCAGTCTAAATAATTTTTTTTCTGCGGATGATTTTCTTATTTTATTAAATATAACGCGTGATAACATTTCATCGGTTTTCGGGCATGTAAATTTTCATTTCATGCCCGTTCCTGCTTTTTTATACAAGCTTGCATATTTGACCGGCGGGCTTGAGCCTTTCTATTTCAGGCTGCTTAATATTACTGTACATTCTGCTGCTTCGCTTGTTGTTTTCCTGCTTGCAGAAAAAATATTTATCAGTTACGGAAAAATTGATAATAAACATTCTGCTATTCTTGCTTTTCTTTGCGGGTTATTATTCTGCATTCATTATATACACACTGAAACAATAATTTATTTTTCCTGCCTGCATGAACTGACATATTCCCTGTTCTATTTATGTGCATTGCTCTTCCTTTTGAAATATCTTGAGACCGGTAAAAGAATGCATTTCTATGGAATAATTATTTTCTTCCTCCTGGCATTATTATCGAAGGAAACGGCTTTAAGCTTTCTGCTGGTTTTGTTTTTTGTTGAAACAATTGTAAACAAAAAGAGCTGGCAGAGATTTTTTAAAGAATATTATTTAGTTTTTATAGCTGCGGTGAGTTATTTCTTATTGCGTCTTATATTAATAAGCAGGATGTCACCAATACAGCCGGACCTATCGGCAGGAGCGGTTTCTGCAGAGATAGTTAAAAATATTATATTCTCATTTACTGCAATGTTTTTCTCTCTTGATTTTATTTCGATAAGAAATATTTACAAAGCTCCAAATTCAGGATTTATTTCATTGCTGGAAAATATGTTCACTAATTTCCCCTGGCTGCCGGTGGTTTTGCTGCTGGTTATTCTTTTTTATTACCTGATGCTGAAGAAGAAGGGTAAAATAGCTTATTTTTCCGGAGGATTAATGATATTAACGATGCTTTCTTTTATGTGGCTTACGGGTTATGAAAGATATTTATATCTGCCTTCTTTTGGTTTTTGTGTATTATTTTTGCATTACCTGTATGGTGTATATAATAAAGGCAAAACATTAAAAATAATATCTGTTCTCATATTTGCGGTATTTGCTCTTTATAATATATATAATCTTGGATTAAAAGAGCAGAACTGGATAACAGGCTCAAAAATATCGCGTGAAGCGGTAAATGATATTATAAACACCACTCAGAAACTCCCGGCAGGCTCGGTTGTTTATTTCAGGGATTTACCTGACAATTACAATGGTTCGTGGATATTCAGGGATGGGGTGCAGTACCTGCCTGAACTTTACATGAACCGTATCGATTTGAAATTTGAGAAGATATACGATGATAATGTTCATACTGAAATTGTGAATAACATATATGTGTTTAAATATACAGAAGGCAAACTTAAACAGGACTAAAAATGCTAGTAATTCCGGTCATAGATATAAAGAACGGTAAAAGCGTCAGGATGGTAAAAGGTCTGGAGGATAAAACTGTTTTTTATTCAGAAAGTCCTTTATCAATGGCAAGGTTATTCCGCAAGGAAAATGCCAAGTGCATTCATATTACCGACCTCGATGGTGCGTTTTCAGGTGATATGATAAATTACAACACTATTAAAGAAATTGTTGATAAAGTCGGAGTACCCATACAGCTTGGCGGCGGAATTAGAAGCTTTGAAATTGCAAAAAGATTGTTTGATGATCTGGGAGTTTACCGGCTTGTTTTAGGTACTGCAGTTGTAGAAAAAATTGACCTCGTTGAAAAGCTTCTTGCAGAATATTCTCATTCAAAGATTGTTGTCAGCATTGATGTAAGAGACGGATATTTCGTAAAGACCGGGTGGACGGAGAAAACGGATATCAGGGGTGTTGAGCTTGCCCTGATAATGAAATCAATGGGAATAAAAAGAATTATTTACCAGGATGTATCACGGGTTGGAACACTTGCTGGTCCCGATTTTGAAGGATTGAAAGAAATAGCAGAGAAAACAGGTTTAAGAGTAACAGCAGCCGGCGGAATTGGGGGTTATCCCGACCTTGCAAAAATACAGGAATTGGAACCCCTTGGAGTGGATTCGGTTATGATGAGCCGTCCGATTTATGAGAACAGGTTTCCCTGCCAGGCAATCTGGCGTGAAGCCGAAAAAGTTGATACCTCCCTTGAACTTCCGAAAGTTAAGTAAGAAAAGCAGTTTGTAAGGTTTGTAAGGTTTGTAAGGTTTGTAAGGTTTGTAAGGTTTGTAAGGTTTGTAAGGTTTGTAAGGTTTGTAAGGTTTGTAAGGTTTGTAAGGTTTGTAAGGTTTGTAAGGTTTGT
>RPQH01000129.1 GCA_003820375.1 Ignavibacteriota bacterium | reverse complement strand
TTAAACGAATATTTTGTTACCGGATAAATGTGTTAATTATTTCAACTCAAGTCCTCACCCCCCGACCCCCTCTCCTATGATACATGAGAGAAGAGGGGGAGAAATTAATTGTAGATTTTGTTTTCGATAAAAGATCTTCTAATAACTGCTCCCCCTCTCCTAACGCATATCATAGGAGAGGGGGTCGGGGGGTGAGGACTTGAGTTGAAATAATTAACACATTTATCCGGTAACAAAATATTCGTTTAATGATTTGTAAATGTATTTTTTATCGCTTTAAAATAATGAGATATTTTTTTCAATGTTTTTTGTTATAAAAATATCAGAGATTGAGAAATGATGAAGTATATTCTGCTAATATTCCTGGTTTCAGTTAACTCTATAGCTCAGGACAGCGTTAAGCTTGAGTATAGTACCTTTTCGGATATTATACCTGTCAGTAAAATTAACATTTCTATTGCAGATTCCCTTTATCAATTTATTGAAAAAGAGCTTCCTTTTATCGATTTTGGTGACTGCAATAATTGCAGCTACAGGGCACACTTAATGGCGGCAATACTTGAAAAGAACTTCCCGGGTGTAAATACGGCAAAAGTATGGCTGTTTGCCGATTATAAACGTGAATCACAGGAAGATATTTACCGGTATAAATCCTATATTCATCTTTCTTCCGATGCAGGCTGTAATAAGTGGGGATATCATGTCGCACCAATATTAATAATTGAACAAGGGAATTCAATTGATACTATGGTTATAGACCACTCTACACAACGCAAGCCGGAAAAATTAAAAGAATGGGCTGAAAAGCTGGTTCAAAAAGGAAGCAAAGGATTTATAATAATAAAAGATAAAAAGTATTATAAATTTCCGGATAACGAAAATAACAGGTTCATTGATACAAGAAAAGAATGGATAGATGATAAGAAAGAGCCGCTATATGATGATAATTTTTCGATATCACTTGAGAAGGTTCTTCTTGCCCGTTATGGCTTCTGGGAGCCATGGACATTCCGCAAACATTACAAAGAATTTAAAGAATTGCTTGAATAGGCAAAATGAAAAATTTTAACATTTTAAGAACGGTTACATGCAAAACAGCAATCAACCCCAATATACTCACTGAATATAATTAATAATTAATATTTTTATTACTTTCCTTTTAGTATTATTGTATAGAATTATTTTCTCTATATAAAAACCATAATAATATCGTCATGATTTTAAATAGAATCTGTATATCCGCATTACTTTTATTAATTATAACTGCATATTCTTTTTCTCAAAACTCAGCAGCAATCACTTACAAATACCGTTTCGAAGGAAAAGACCTGGATGATATGCCGCGTCTTTTGCTAAAGTACAAGAATAACATGGTAAAGTTTGTCTCACTTCAGGATGAATCAAAAAAGCGGGCGGATGAAACGAATTATTTGGATTACAATAACCGCAAAACATATCAATCTGTTTTATTCAAGGACGGGAAAAGATATACAACGGAGGAGAGCTTTGATAATTACCCTAAACCGGAAATTACGGATGAAACTACCGAAATTCTGGGTTTTAAATGCAGAAAAGCAACCGTTGTAATCCGCTCAAACCATATCGATATATGGTACACTACAAATGCCGGAGTGAAAGGCTCACCTGCATTGAACATAGGACCCGAGCTTGGACTCGTGCTGAAAATTGTCCGTAATAATAATTTTGAAACAATTGCTGAGAAAATAGACTTAACTGAATTTGATTATAAAGACGTAAAGCTTCCGGATGATATTGGTGAGATGGTTGACCTGCCAACTTACAGAGAGAAAGTAATTGAAAATAATTTTATTACTGTAAGAATATTCGACAAGGAGAAAATTAATTTTGGTGATACAATTGTTAATCCCACAGATGAAAGCAGCTCGCTGACGTTCCGCTTTTCAAAGGGAACTGTAATAATGAAAAAGGTAAAACTACCGGAAAATATTTACGACCATACATTATTTGCAGAGCTTACGGAGATATCAAATGGTGACGCTTATGACAGAACGGGTTCAATGTTTATGATTCCCATAGGCGGTAAAATAACTTTTCTTGAAGCATTGAAAGAAGGACTTGATAAAATCCCATCTTATACCGGTAATAACGGGAAGAAGTACCAGGGAATAATTTCAACAGATAATTATAATACACCAATTGAGCTTGTAAGATTTATCACACCTTTTGGCATAAATAAATACAATGAACAGGTTACGGTAAAAGGAATTAAATGGGAAGACTCAGTTACTTACAAACAGGATTTAACAGACCTGATGCCTGTATTACAGGGAGAGGTTTGGATTGGCGTGTTTATAGGGTGTTATGATAAAGGGGGGCATATTGTAAGCTTAAAACTGAAATATCACCCTGATGACCTTGATGCTCAAACTGTAAATGAACGGAAATTCTGGGTTCAGCCTTTATTTAATACAGTAAATTTAATGGAGATGTCAGGACAGGAATATGGGACTGTATTCGAAAATGATACGTTGAAGGTAACAGTAGATATTCCCGAAGGATTAAAAAACCTCAAGCTCCGTTACATCAGCACGGGACACGGCGGATGGGGCGGCGGTGATGAGTTCAATCCTAAGATGAATGAAATTTTTGTGGATAATAACGCTGTGTATAAATTCATACCATGGAGGAGTGACTGCGGGACATTCCGTAAGTTTAATCCTGCATCCGGGAATTTTCCAAACGGTATTTCATCCTCAGATTACAGCCGCTCCGGTTGGTGTCCGGGTACTACTGCAAACCCTGTTGATATACCGTTGAATAATATCTCACCCGGTAAGCATGTGATTAAAGTTTTCATCCCGATAGGCAAACCCGAAGGCAACAGCACAAGCGCGTGGAATGTTAGCGGAGTATTGATAGGAGAGAGAGCCCATTAAGTTACAAATATAACTGCGAGCTCATTGATTTACAGAAATATTTAACAAATACTTTTTAACCTAAATTAATAAATGATTTTTGTTAATGAGGAAAGCAAAGCAGTCCCATTGATGATACGACGAATACTTCAATATTAAGTTTGTTAAGTATCCTCTTTCCCCTGACTGCTGCAGGCAGGGTAATATTATTACTGAAGACTTGAAATCTCGGAGTAAATCTTTACCAAGTAATAAGGATTTAAGAAAAGTCCTAAATAGAATAAAAAAATCCCGCAGTTTCCTGCGGGACATGGTGTATAGTTTTTGATAAGCAAAAAATCTTAATTAATCATTCCGAATTACCTAAATAATATGTAATTATTAACCTGCTTTACGGCAATCAATTCATTCGCTGCAATGATTTTCGCTTGCTAACCGGAATATTATTTTTTATAATAAAATATAATAAATTGTAAATTATATGAAAATATTTAAAATATTTTGCCATTTATTACAAATAGTTTGTAAATTATTGTGAAATATATTGGAAAAACAATTATACAGGCTAATCAGTTCTTTTACCTATTCAGACTTTCACATTGCAGCAGGAATCTTTGCTGCCGCAAATCTATAAAGTATTTAGTATAAATTATCTGATTTTTACCTTCTTGTTTACCCTCCCCCTGAAATTTTATAAATATATTGGAACTGCTGCTCTTTTACTTAGTATAACAATGAATTGAAATACAGTAAGTGCTGTTTAACCGATTACAGCTGTATATTATTGTCGTATATAACTTTAAACAGTGCATAATTTTTACACTATTTATTTTTATTCATCTTTTTATTTTATAGCGACTAATTAAGTACATATTAAAATCATAAAGTCATGAAAATGAAATTACTAAGATCGAAATTTAACACACCCCGTCAAAAACTCGCATTCGTATTAGCATATATTCTGCTTATTTCTTTATTTGACAGCTACACATACGGTATTGTTTACCAGCAGAAAATGGCAAATAACCAGAATTATATAAACAAATTCACTGTGTGGCTTTTTGAAGAACAAAAATCCTCAAGTTCTCATATTTTAGATGTACCTAATTACCGTATGCTGCAAAAAACTTTGGAAATTGGCGGCTTGATAGCTGTATTTTATTTCTGCGGATTTCTTCCCGCTATTGGAATTCTTTTATCTCATTACTTCATGAGTTATGACCTGCTCTTCTATATCATACTTAAGCAAACACAAATATTCAGTGTTTATGAAATGTACAATAATACTTACTGGCTTCAAAACTGGTTCCAGGCAGGGTACTACTTCCTGAATCCGTTTGACAGGGTTATGTTCTATACATCCGGATTTGCGGGAATTGCTCTGGCAATTACTTTATGCTTTGTTAAGGTCAGAAAGAAAACAATTCCGGTTCATAAATTATAGAATTAAAGTTATACTGTTTGTATTGCTTGTTCAATAAATAATATAAAAGTATTTATTATCTATATAGTCCCTCTCCTGCACGTTTCAACAGGTGAGGCATAGGTGTCAAGTTAAGGATAAAGAGATTCCATCTTTGTTCCTTCCGGGATTGAATTCTTATTTATTTATTCTTACTTGAAAGAATATTGATACATTAACGAAATATCCCGAAGATGGAATCTCTCTTTTGATGGAGTTAAGATTATATTTTAAAAAATAATGGAATTAGAAGATTGTGACGCTACGCAAAACTTGTCCTGAGCGGGATTTAAAAGGATATGTCCTGAGCGGGATTTAAAAGGATATGTCCTGAGCGGGATTTAAAAGGATATGTCCTGAGCGGAGTCAAAGGACAATAACTGCAACGAATCCGAAGTGTTAAGATTTCCCTTTTTCTTTTTGTTAATTAAAAATTCTACTTTAATTGTAACTTATTGTCCTTCGACTCCGCTCAGGACTAATCATTTCCGAATGCGTAAGGTGACTAACTAAACAGATAAGATAATTTTATTTTACAATTTATTTCAAAGTCCATTTCATAAGAATAAAAAATATTGCATTTTTATATTTATTAATGCAGATTGCTTATTAATTAATTAATTTTCTTTATCAGTCATGAAAATTTCAAGAATAAGTTTACTGTTTATTTCTTTATTGTTAATAACATCTAATATATATTCACAACCTGTATTTACATTTCATATCACAGGCGGATATTCGATTCCGTTAGGCGATTTCATAAATGATGTTGAGAAGTCCGACACAACACCCGCTAATTGGCCTTACTTAATGAAAAACGGTTATAACTTTGGTGCAGATGGTAATTTTGCATTCGGTAAGAAAAAAAATATACGTGCAGCGTTCGGAGTTAACTATAGTTCATTCCATGATAAAGGTGATATTGTTAATACAGGTGATACTGCACTGATAACAGAGCTTAAGATAGCTGTAAATATTTTAACTGTTTCGCTTGGAGTTGAGTATGCTTTTACACCTAAGGAGAAAAGCAGTCCTTTTCTCGGATTAGATTTTACTGCAAATTTTTTTAGCGGTGATTTTGAATTTTTTCCCGGCTCGCCAAGGGATGTGAGAACATCTATAAAACCGGCAACAAGGTATGGAATTCAGGTTAATGGAGGGGTTGACGTTCTGTTCAATAAATATATTGGTGCTGTTTTTGGAATAAAATTCAATTGGCCTAATCTTTTTGGAAAAGAATATACTGAGATTGGAGTATTGCAAAATGAAGTTGCGCTTAACGATAAAGAACATGTTGAGAACGGTATTGCAAAAGATGCAAGGAATATTATGTATTTTCAGCCATATTTGGGATTTTCATTCTTGTTAGGTCAGCCGAAAAAAATCATTAAAAAATAAAAAGTGAGTCAGGAGTCGGGAGTCCGGAGTCCAAGAGCCGGAAGTTTTTGTACTGTCAGTATCTCTTATAATAATAACTCATCCTATGACTATGTTTAATTAGTTCATACAATTGTGATAGTTAATGAAGAACTAATTAAGTTTAGTCATAGGATGAGTAAAATACCGGTTCCCAACTTTTCAACCTGTAACCTGTAACCATCACTCAATCTCAATCAGAATATCACCTTCGAGAATTATATCTCCCGGTTTAACCTTGATAGTTTTAATCGTACCTTCTCTATCGGAGTTAAGGTTGTTTTCCATCTTCATAGCTTCCCATGTCAGAAGCTTTGTTCCTCTCTTTATATAGTCGCCTTCTTTTACAAACACGCTGATAATTGTCCCGGGAAGAGGAGCTTTAATATGACCCGTTCCTTTTTTCTCCGCAGGGCTGCTTGTCATAGCATAAGATTTATCAGGTTCTTTTGCTGCCTCGGTTTTTGCCCTTACTATCTGGGGTGTTTTTGCCTTGCCTGCCTGTTTGTTTACTTCAACGTTATATTTTGTTCCATTGATATCAAGCTCAACTATATTACCTTCAAAGTTGAGTATATTAACATCATATTTATTTCCGTTTAAGGTAAATTCGAATTGTTTCATTTTATATTTGCCTCGGGTACTTTCTTAAGCTGTAAATTTTTGAACTCCACGGAGAGTAAGCCCTGTCAATTCTTTTTATTGTTAATACAGTATCTTCGTAATCATGTACTTCCTGCCGGTAAAGATAAATAGCAGCAGCTATTGCAGTACTTATTTCAGCATCTTTATTAACAGGTTTTATTTCCGGCTGCGGTTTTACTTCCTGCTTTGGAGCTTCTTCTTTTTTACCAAATAGTTTTTTGAAAATCGACATCTTTTCTCCTTATAGTGGAATATTAGAATGTTTTTTAGGAGGATTCGTATCTTTTTTCGTAGCCAGCGACTGCAATGCACGGATAATTCTGAACCTGGTGTTTCTCGGTTCTATTACATCGTCAATGTAGCCGTATTTTGCCGCTACGTAAGGTGTAGCAAATTTCTCCCTGTATTCCTGTTCTTTTTCGGAAATGAATTTCACTCTTTCCTTCGGGTCCTTTATTTTTTGTATCTCTGTATAGTGAAGAACTTCAATAGCGCCCTTGGGTCCCATAACTGCAATCTCAGCAGTAGGCCATGCATAGTTAATATCACCGCGTAAATGTTTAGAACCCATCACATCATATGCGCCGCCGTATGCTTTTCTTAACACAATAGTAATTTTCGGAACAGTTGCTTCACCATAAGCAAATAATAATTTTGCTCCGTGAATAATGATACCTGCATATTCCTGTGCTGTGCCGGGCAGATAACCCGGAACATCGACAAGTGTAATTATTGGAATATTAAAAGCATCGCAGAAGCGGACAAACCTTGCTGCCTTGCGTGACGCATTAATATCAAGTACACCGGCAAGGTAGTTTGGCTGATTTGCAACTATACCAACCGGCATTCCATTGAATTTTGCAAAACCGCAAACAATATTCTGTGCATAGTTTTCATGCACTTCAAGAAATTCTCCGTAATCTACAATTGTTTCTATTACATTGATAACATCATAAGGTTTATTTGCACTATCAGGTATTACTTCATTTAAATAATCTTCCAGCCTGTCTATTGGGTCAGTACACGGGTAAAGCGGCGGGTCTTCAAGATTATTCTGCGGCATATAGCTGATGAGCTTTCTTATCAGCAAAACACCTTCTTCTTCATCATCGGCAACAAAATGAACTGCACCTGATTTTGAGCTGTGAACAAATGCACCGCCCAGGTCTTCTTCTGATACCGTTTCACCTGTAACCGTTTTAACAACTTTAGGACCGGTTATAAACATATAGCCTGTGTTCTTTGTCATAATTGTGAAGTCTGTTAACGCAGGTGAATAAACTGCACCACCTGCACAGGGACCGAACACTGCCGATATTTGCGGGATAACACCTGATGCTAAAATGTTTCTTCTGAATATATCTGCATAACCTCCAAGACTTTTAACACCTTCCTGGATACGGGCACCACCGCTGTCATTGATTCCGATTACCGGGGCACCGACCAGCATTGCCTTATCCATCACCTTGCATATTTTTTCAGCATACATTTCTGAAAGTGAGCCGCCGAAAACCGTAAAATCCTGTGAAAATACATATACCAGCCGCCCGTCAATTGTACCATAACCTGTAACAACACCATCGGAGAGATACTGTTCATCTTCGAGTCCGAAATCGATACATCTGTGTGATACAAACATATCGAACTCTTCAAAGCTTCCTTCATCAAGAAGCAAATCTATTCTTTCACGCGCCGTATATTTGCCTTTTCTGTGCTGTGAGTGTATCTTCTTTTCACCACCGCCCATCATTGCTTCATTACGGCGTTCTGTTAATTCCTGAAGTTTATCTTCTATTGACATATATTGTATATCTTGAATTGCGAATTATTAAATATTACCTGTGAATTTATTTATTGATGTAAACTTTTTCAGTTACGTTTCGTCACTAACTGCCTAGGCAGTCAGGCGTGACTGAATCGTTCTCAATTTTCAAATTTATTCTCAACCTCTCTTTCCCAAATTTCTATTTGGGAAAGTTTCTTCTTTCAATTAACGAAAAATTGTTCACCTCAACTCGAAAACTTTCCCAAATAGAAATTTGGGAAAGAGGTGAAGAGGATGGCTCTCTGAACTCTCTGAACTCTCTGAACTCAAAGAACTTATTACCAGCTGCTGTACAATCCCTCTGTAAGCATCTGTTCCTTTTCTTCATCACTCAGGGCATTATATTTTTCATTTTCCTCATTTATTCTTCTCTGTTCTGCTTCTTCTTCTGCAGCAATTGCTGCAAGCATTTTCTTGTATTCAATTTCTCTTTTCCTTTTCAGGAAATTTGCCGCTACCGCAGGGAACAGCTCAAGCAGAAGCTCTTCTTTTTCATTAATGGCAAGCTTTACATCTTCGAACTCAGGCAGTGTTGGATTTGGCTGCATCTGGTACTTAGATGTATCGTAAGGCATTTCTTCCCTTACACCTGCAATTTGTTCACGGAAATCCGGGTCAACAGGGAATGGCGTTTTACCATAAACACCCTTCACAAGATTTACAAATTGTGTGGATGTGTTTTTATACATCGGTTCATCTTTGCTTTCACTTATTACACAATAAACTGCCTGCACACCGACTATCTGGCTGGTTGGAGTAACAAGCGGCGGCAATCCGGAATCCAATCTTACTGTCGGAATTAATTCCAATACACGGTTGAACATATCCTCAAGACCTGCCTGTTTAAGCTGTGCAATCATGTTAGTGTACATGCCTCCCGGTATTTGTGCATTTTTCACTATTTCATCAGGCGGGGCAAAGTTGAAATGTTTTTCAATTTGCTGGCAAACATCAATCAGTTCATCTTCTTTATCTTCTTTTGCATATTCAATTGCCTTATCAAACATCCAGTCCACTTCACCGGGCAATGTGTAATTTGATATAGCGAAATCTTTTGGGAACAGCTTATTTTCATCAAACTGTGCAAGCTCTAATCTTATTTCCTTAAGTTCACGGTTTATTCTTACTACTGCATCAAGATTGACGCCTGTATCAAGGTCAAGCTTATCTGCAAATATTTGAACAAGCCCGAATGATGGAGCCGCGGGTCCTCCTGCAAAATTTGAGATTACCGTATCAACGATATCTACTCCGTTAACTATAGATTTAAGTACTGCCGCAAGCCCGTAACCGGGTGTGCAGTGAGTATGGATATCTATAGGAAGCTTAACCTCCTGCTTCAATCTTTTAATTATTTCTCCTGCATCCGAGGGAGGAATGAGCCCAGCCATATCTTTGATAGAAATAATATCTGCACCAAGCTCTTCAAGCTGTTTAGCTTTATCTACAAAATAATCGACAGTAAAAATTTTATCAGGAATTTTCTTTCCCGAGAAGAATGATTTTACTCTTTCCTTATAATCGAAGTGCGGGTCAACTGTATAACAAACTGCGCAATCTGCTATACCGCCATTTTCCTTAACATATTTAATTGTTGACTTCATATTATTGATGTCATTTAAGGCATCAAATATTCTCATTATGTGCACACCTGATTTAATTGCAAGCCGGTTGAATCCTTCTATCACATCTTCAGGATACGGGTTGTACCCAAAAAGGTTTCTTCCTCTTGATAGTGCAGTCAGCTTTGAAACATTGCCGATTGCGGCATTAATTTTTTCAAGCCGTTCCCAGGGATCCTCATTCAGGTATCTCATTATAGAATCGGGGATAGCGCCGCCCCAGACTTCGCAGGCATAAAAATGTGCATCTTTATAATAGGGTAATACTCTATCGATTTGTTTTTGTGTCATTCTTGTGGCGAACTGCGATTGCTGCCCGTCACGTAATGTTAGATCTCTTATCAGAAGTTTTCTTTTCATTGCTCTTCACCTTTAAATCTTTTTGAACTGACATTGCAGTCAGGTCTGAAAAAAATGAATATAGTTTATGTAAGTTTTTAAAATAAAAACGGTTGGTCTGTAGCTTGTTACTGTAATATTTGGGAAGTTCCATATATTAATCTCTACAAAATTATCATAAAAATTCTACTAAAAAAACACAAAAAACAAGCTTTTTTAAGGATTTAGTGTTTAAAGTGTTTAAAGTGAAAAAATATTTTTTTTAGATGTAAAATTTCAGATAAAGAAGTGATACGTTTTATGCGATAATAACTTAAATTCCATCCGGCATAAATAAAATTATATTATTACTTCATCTTACGCAAGAGTGTAATCATAGGGTAAGATTTTAGTATTTGTATTTAATTTCAGCTCCAGTCCTCACCCCCCGACCCCCTCTCCTATGATACATGAAAGGAGAGGGGGAGACATAAAAATATAGAACTTGAGTAATAATAAAATCTTAAAAGTAAAAGGAACTCCCCCTCTCCTAACACCTA
>RPQH01000128.1 GCA_003820375.1 Ignavibacteriota bacterium | reverse complement strand
TATCAGGCTGGTATTTATTTAATAAGCTTTAATGGGTCAAATTTATCATCAGGTATATATTTCTATTCTCTCATCATAGATAATATTATAGTTGATACAAAAAAAATGATTTTAGTAAAATAAAATTTATATATAACCAGTTCTGTACAATCAGTGTAACCTTTTATTTCTTAAGTACTCTTCCCATTGTCATTCCAGCATGCTTCTAGCTGGGGGTACCCTCCGGGTCATCCAATCAACGTGTGAAAATTGCAGAGAAGAGTTATTAGTCTTATATAATTATTTCTATACGTTATTGATTAATCGCACTTATTTAACATGCTCATTGGATTCCAGCCTTCGCTGGAATGACACGAGGAGGTGAGCAATCTGGCATCGGGAGTTTATTTTTATAGGATAGAAGCCCACGAGGTTTCGTGGTCTTCGACTGATAAATTTGTGCAAAGTAAGAAGATGGTGCTGGTGAAGTAAAAAAATGCAATAGAAAAACAAAAAAGCCAACCTTCAAACACAGGATGGCTTTTTCTTTATATCGAAAATATTTTACTCTGAGCCGGCTACTTTTAGCCTGTTCAATGCTCTCAGCAATGCAATCTTTGCAATATCAATATCATGTCCATGTGCTGCTTCAAGTTTTTTTGCCGCGCGTTCCTTTGCTTCTCTTGCTCTCTGAACATCTATATCTTCCTTCGGCTCGATTGTTTCTGCAAGCATCGATATTTTATTATCGTGCACTTCCACAACTCCGCCGCTGGTTGCAAATTCTTTTTCCACATTATCTTTTGTAACAAACTTTACCTTCCCTATTCCAATAGTTGAAATGAACGGAGCGTGGTTCGGCAATATCTGGAACCCGCCTTCTGTTCCCGGTGCCGTAAAGCTTTTTACTTCATCGCTGAAATCTATTTTACGCGGTGTTACTATTTCTAAATGTATTAATTTATCTGCCATAATTGTTTATAACAACTTTTTCGTTCTGTTTGATTTACGCCATCTTCTTTGCATTTTCAACTGCTTCATCGATTGTACCAACCATATAGAAAGCGAACTCGGGAATTTCATCCATATCGCCTTCCACGATTGCTTTGAATCCTGCAATTGAATCTGCCAGCTTAACATATTTACCTGCTTTACCTGTGAACTGCTCTGCAACAAAGAACGGCTGTGAAAGGAATTTCTGTATCTTCCTTGCTCTTGCTACTGTCAGCTTATCATCATCAGAAAGTTCATCAATACCAAGAATGTTAATAATATCCTGAAGGTCTTTATATTTCTGCAGTATTTCTTTTACTCTTTGTGCAACATTGTAATGCTCATTACCCAGAATTAACGGGTCAAGAATTCTTGATGTTGATGCAAGCGGGTCAACAGCAGGATAAATTCCTAAGTCGGAAATTTTTCTGTCCAAAACTGTAGTAGCATCAAGATGTGCAAATACTGCCGCAGGTGCCGGGTCGGTTAAGTCATCAGCAGGAACGTAGATTGCCTGTACTGAAGTGATTGAACCTTTTTTAGTTGATGTAATTCTTTCCTGTAATGCACCCATTTCGGTTGCAAGTGTCGGCTGGTAACCTACAGCTGAAGGCATACGTCCGAGCAGTGCGGACACTTCCGAGCCTGCCTGTGTGAACCTGAATATATTATCTATAAATAATAAGACGTCTTTACCTTCTTCATCCCTGAAGTATTCGGCAACAGTTAAAGCAGTCAATCCAACTCTTTGCCTGGCACCGGGCGGCTCATTCATCTGCCCGAATATTAATGCCGCTTTATTGATAACGCCTGATTCCTTCATTTCACGCCAGAGGTCATTTCCTTCACGTGTTCTTTCGCCTACACCGCCAAATACTGAATATCCGCCGTGGAATGTGGCAATGTTATTAATCAATTCCTGTATAATAACAGTTTTACCCACACCTGCACCGCCGAACAAACCTGTCTTGCCGCCTTTTGTGTAAGGCTCGAGCAAGTCAACAACTTTAATACCTGTTTCAAGTATTTCCTGGTTAGTTGAAAGTTCTTCAAGCTTAGGAGATGGTCTGTGGATTGGATATTTTAATTTAGTATGGAGTTCACCAAGGCCATCGATAGCATGTCCTGTAATATTAATTAACCGCCCCAAAACTTCGGGACCTACAGGAATTTCGATAGATGCACCGGTATCATAAGCAATCATTCCGCGAACCAGTCCGTCGGTGCTATCCATAGCAACAGCTCTGACCCTGTCTTCACCAAGATGCTGCTGAACTTCAGCAACGAGCACGTCTTCGACACCTTCAACGGTTTTACGTGGAATTGTTAAAGCATGGTAAATTTCAGGCAGCTTTCCGCCCGAAAAATCGATATCAACAACCGGACCGATAATCTGTACAATTTTGCCTTCATTAACTGGATTCTGTGCCATTTATCCCCTTTATTTGAAATTTTTAACGTTAGGAAAACACAAATATAGTAAATTTTGATAAAAGTTAAAAGTAGGAAAAGCAAATAACAGATAACAAATACTCACAACTATCCAATACGTTGAAGAAAAATTTTAATACCCCCCTCTCCTAGCGAAGCGGTCAGGAGAGGGGATGGGGGTGAGTTTTCCAGATCTGCAATTACAAAAGAGATTTTCATGTTCGCAACAGGTATTTAGTCTATTATTAAAGATTATCAATAGTAAGAGAATTCATCTTAATTATCTCAAATCCAAAACCTCACCCCCATCCCCTCTCCTGACCGCTTCGCTAGGAGAGGGGGGTTGTCTCGTTCCCAAGCTCCTGCTTGGGAACGAGCTTTCGCATGGATTAATAATAAAAAAGGCGATTGAAAATCAACCGCCTTTTTTTAAAAAATGTTATTTCACTATTTGATAAGTGTCATCTTCTTCGTTGCAGTGAAATCGCCGGCTGTTATCTTATAGAAATACACACCGCTTGCCAATGATGAAGCATTAAATGAAATGCTGTATGCACCTGCTTGTTTAAATTCATTTACAAGTGTGCTGACTTCTTTTCCGTTTATATTATACACCGTTATTGTTACATTGGATGCTTTCGGTATATCATAATTTATGTATGTAGCCGGGTTAAACGGATTCGGATAGTTCTGGTGCAATGCAAATTCCTTAGGAATATTGCTTCCCGGGTCATTAATGCCTACAAGAGGGAATGAATATTCATAAATTCCCATGCCCGGAGGATTTACAACGGACGTGCTTCCAACACCAACAAATAATGTGCTGTCAGATGAAGTTGCTCTGAAAGCAAAGGTTCTCGTTGGATACGCGGGAATAATTGCACCACTATTAAAATTAGTCCATACATCACCACGGTTTGTTGTTTTAAATACACCGCCGGCTGTTGCATTTTCAACTGCAATATATATTTCTGTTGAAGAGCCGGGTCTGAATATACAACCTCTTGGAAGATTTCCGGCTGCTGTAGTTAAACCGGTTACCTTTCTAACCCAAAGTGTACCACCGTTTGTCGTTATATATGCCCCTCCATTGGTTGTATTGTTAAACATTATGGCAATTCCAACAGCAGTATCTGCTTTGGAAATTGCAATTTCCCTGATAGGATTATTCTCAGTGGTTGCTGTTGGTAAACCACTGCTTATTTCAAACCAGCTCGCTGCTCCATTAACTGATTTGTAAATATGAGGGGGACCTTGAGTAAGTGTACCAACATATTCAAGAGATGTGCCTGCATACAAGACATTTGGATTTAAAGGATTTTGAGTAATACATAAGAAATTTTTATTTGGGCTTGTTATGCCTGTGTTTGCCACAGCCCAGGTTGTACCGCCATTAGTTGTTTTATAAATTCCGTGTGTTGAGTTTCCCTGTGCATTAAAAACACCTATTACAACGGTATTCGGATCAGATGAGTTGACTGCAATTCCTTGTATAGATCTTTGTTCAATAACAGCATTAGATGTTAATGTCCATGTTGCACCTGCATCAGTAGATTTATAAACGCCGCAATTAGAATATCCTCCAAGTGAATCAGTTCCGGCATATATAATATTAGGATTTGATGGGGCGATTGCTAAGCATTGAACATGGAAATAAGTCATACCCGTTCTTGAGGCAAACCAGTTTACACCGCCATTTGTAGATTTCATTATCCCTGAATCGAGACTGCCGCAGTACATGATTTGTTGATTTGCCGGATTGATTGCAATAGCTAGAACTCTTCCGACACTAGTAGTAGTAGGTGACCAAACACCGGGTCCGTCTGTTTGATAGAAAAAATTAACAAAAAGAATAACAAGTGGAATCACCAGTAATATTTTTTTCATATTACCCTCCCAAAGGTTTTTAAGTTTTTTGTTAGTTATTTTAAAGAGCTTTATATTTTTGTGAATGTATTTCTTATTTTGAACCGTGTCAATACAAAAATGAATATATTAAATCAAAGGTAAAACAATATTTAATAACATAAAAATCCCGCATTTAAGCGGGATTTATAAATGATGTTATATCTCTTTATTTTATTAGAACCATCTTCTTAGTATCTGTAAAATTACCTGACCTCAAAGTATAATAATATACTCCGCCTGCAAGTTTATCTGCATCGAACTCAACTGCATATTTACCCGGTTTGTATGTATTACTTGCTAATGTTTGAACATTTCTACCTAACATATCAAATACATCAATCGTTATATAGCCTTCTTCAGGTACTGAAAACTCTATCTTTGTCGAAGGATTGAACGGGTTAGGATAGTTCTGCCCGAGTGTAAATGATTCAGGTATCTTTGCAGCAGGCGGCTCTATTCCTGTCCATGGAACTACATCAACTCCAAAATCACACAATGCACCGTCACCGCTTGCATAAGGAGTGAACGGGCATCCGCCAACAGACCAAACTCTTCTTATTCCGCTTTTTGTTGAATTATAAATTCCTGTTCCTGTTCCCGAATATCCGCACTGACCCATAAACACTATGAGGCTCTTTGTAGGATCATACGGGAAAGGATGGTTTAACTCAATAAGCATCCATTGACCCATTGTACTTGAAAGGGTTACAGATGTTTTGGTATAAACGGTATCCATAATACCTTCATAAAATTTCGTCATGGTAAGGTTAGATAAAGAATCCTGTGCAAATAAAACGTGCATGTTAGTATATGTACGAGTACCTGTTGTAGCCGAACGTACATAAATAGAAGTGATGGCATAACCTGCAGCAAGAGGAGTCGGGTAAATAAATTCCCCTGCCTGAAACAATACATTGATAGCTTTACCCGGTGACATATTAAATGGGAAAGCATTATTTGATGTCCCTGTATTATTAGTATAATACATTGGTGTTTGTGAATAAACGCCCGGAAGGAGCAGCAGCATGAAGACTAAAAATAAAACTCCTGAACAAAGTGTAAATTTCTTTTTCATAATTTTATTTCTTTTAGTTTAGAAGAGAACGTTAATTATAGTGTAACGTTATTTATGATGTAGAGAACAATATTTGAAATAATGTAAAGTATTTTATGATACGGTTCAATACTAAAATGAAGGATAAAATTCGTAAAAACAGGGGTATATTTCAATTTGAGGAGGAGAAAAAATACATAAAAAAATCCCGCCGTATAAGCGGGATTTTTGAAAAAATATTATATTCAGATAGTGTTTAAAAATCCCATAAAGCGGGATTTCTAAAATAAACTATCATTTATTTTATCAACATCATCTTTTTGGTAGCCGTAAAGTCACCTGCTGTTATGGTATAGAAGTAAATACCACTTGCTAAGCTTGATGCATCAAATTCTATTGAATGATTTCCAACAGTTGTGTATCCGTTAACAAGTGTTGCAACATTACGTCCGAGTACATCAAACACAACCAATTCTACATTGCCTGCTTTTGGTATTGCAAATGAAATAGTGGTTGTTGGGTTGAACGGATTCGGATAGTTCTGATCAAGTTTATAAACATCAGGAACCTTTGAATTACCATTAATTTTTCCTACAGGGTCGCCGCATCCGAATGTATTTGCATTCCACATTGCTGTAACTTCGCCTGCTGTTAATGCTTTCTTATACAATCTGATTTCATCCATCTTTCCGATAAACGAAGTAGAAGTGCTGTAACCTCCAACTTTGAATCCTGTACCTGTAGTTATATTCAGTGTCTGTGGAACTGTAACAGCGAGAACGCCGTTCTTATACGCTTTTACATTACCTGCCGCTGAATCATAAACAATAGTAACTACTGTAGGAGCAGGTCCTATGCCGGTGACTGTTATGTCTGTTATGCCTGTTCCTCTTACAACAAGGTTATTAGAACCGGCAACACCATTATGGAAGCATCTGAATGAACCGGAACCTGCATCTCCGAATAAGTAATAAGCAGAACCGCTTGTAGAAGTAGGAATTTCCATCCACATGCTGATAGTCCAGCTTGAGGTACCCATATTCCAGTTATAACCTGTAGTAACACCGCCGCTTGCTGCTCCGGTACCTGTGATACAAGTATCAAACTGTCCGCCCGGTGTTAATGTTAAACCTGCTATTGGAGCAACTGTTGTTCCGACACCCGGTAAAGCGCAATTCAACACGTTTGTACCTGAAGGATTATTTTCGAATTTATAATACAAGTAGTTCGGTAAGTTAGGATCAGTTGCTGAACCTACATCAATTCCACAATTCAATACATTAGTTACTTGTCCGCCATATACGAAAGGACAACCGCCTGCACTATATGTTCTCCTGATACTTGAAACAGTTGTGTTTAATACGCTATATCCTGATGCTCCGGTAACAGCGCATTGTTCAATTTGTATAACTAAGCTTTGTGCATTATTATAAGCAAATGGATGATCTAATGTAAATAATGCCCATGTATCTGCCGGGTAGTTTAATGTAACAGATGCTCTTTGAAAAACTGTATCCATTGTTGTGGATGAAAATAAAGAACCTGTTGGTAAAGCTGTTAATGTTGTTTGAGCAAAAATAATTTTAAAATTGGTATATGAAAAGTTATTTATCGGGTATCCTGTTGCAACCCTGAAATAAAATTTTGTAATATTACCTGATGTTGCAGGACCCGGTGTATTAAATTCTCCCGGTCCCACTAGCCATTGAACCATCTTGCCTGCTGCTATATTAAAAGGAAATGAATTTGCAGTTCCACCTGACTGGTAATTATAAAACTGCGGTGTCTGCGACATTGTTGATATTGAAAAATATAACAGGAAGGAAAAAATTAGTACTGCTGAATAAAGTAAATTTTTCTTATTCATAGATTTCTACTTTAAGATTAAGAATAATATGTTAATTAAGAATTGATAAACTAATTAAGAAATTAAAATTTGTAAAAGCAAGTCAATACTAAAAGAACATGTTTATTAACTGTTTATGTTAGCTAATTTAGCTATTATTTTAAAAAAAATCCACGGATTAAACAGGTTTTTTTATGTAAAATATTTTTATTTTCTTCAGAAAAAAAAAGCATCTTTTTTGATGCAATTAAATCTACTGATTCTATTATCTAACTATATATATAAGTTGCCGGTTGTTATGCATCAAAATTCGATAAATAATGCCCGGTCTCTTATATTCATAAGCGACAATTCACGTCCAATCCCGTTAGCATTAAGTAAAGATACAATATTCCGATTAATTAGAATGCCTAAGAAATAATGATATTATGGATGAGTTTAATAGATATGAAAAAGAATCCTGAAGGGATGTTATCATTATAGATGATTGTATTATTTTTAATTTAGAATATTATATTCTTAACTTAATGCCATTGGTTAGGAGATGAGCGGGAAAAAAAGTGGAATGAAAAAAATAGCAGTACTACACTTTATTAACAAAATTTCTTTATTGCATTATCATATTCCTTTAACAAATCATGTATTACTTCTTTAACACTCTTTATATCATTCACCAGTCCTGATGACTGTCCCATTTCAAGCTCACCTTCATCAATATTACCTTCAAATATACCCATCATTTCTCTTTTTCTTCCGAGCAGTTCACGAAGCTCATCAACTGAAGCACCCGATTTTTCCAGTGCATCGGCAGTTAATCCGAATTTATTTTTTAATAATCTAACAGGAGCTAATTTTTTCAATGTTAAAATAGTAGCATCATCTTTTGCTTCAACAACTTTTTGCTTATAGATTTCAGAGCTGGATGATTCATGTGTAACGGCGAAGCGTGTCCCAATCTGAACACCTTCGGCTCCAAGAATAAAACATGCCGCCGCCTGCCTGCCGTCTGCAATACCGCCTGCGGCTATAACAGGTATTTCGCAGGCATCGGCAACCTGCGGTACAAGACATAAAGTAGTAATCTCATCAATACCGTTATGCCCGCCAGCTTCAAAACCTTCGGCAACTACAGCATCACAGCCTGCATCCTGTGATTTTAATGCATGCTTTACTGAAGCCACAACATGAACAAGCTTCATCCCTTCTGCTTTTAATTCTTTGGCAAATACTTTCGGACTTCCCGCTGATGTAAAAATAATTTCAATTTTTTCCTCTATGACAACTTTTATTAACTCTTTCACATCACCTCTCATCAATGGAACATTCACTCCGAACGGTTTATCAATATTATTTTCCGTAAAATATTTCCTCAGCTTTTGAATGTGAATTCTAAGCAAATCAGGTTTCATAGAGCCTGCCCCAATCAATCCGAAACAGCCGTTTTCCGAAACAGCAGATGCAAGCTTCCACCCGGAAGTCCACACCATCCCTGCCTGTATTACCGGGTGTTTAATGTTGAATAGAGTATTTATTCTTGTTTTAAGCAAAAAATGTATTTATAGTTTTTCAGATTCAGTAGATTTTTCAGATTTTTCAGATTTTTCAGATTTATCAAATTATTCAAATTCATCAGATTGTGGTAATTCATTGTGAACAAAGTTTACTCTCCGGTTAATTAGTGATTGCATGGGGTAATTCGTTAATTTAAGTCCGGAGTTGTTAAAGCAGCAATTCGTTATACATAATTCTTACTTACCTATATCAGTAACCCCTTGTCTATCACCAATTGTAAATCTTCCGGTCATCTTAAGCTAACGCTTGCCTGACTGCCTCAGGCAGGCGTCAGGTCAATTAATGTTAATCTAAGTTCTTTCTTTCCCTACCAAACAAATCAGTTAATCAGTATTCAACCATATTTTCAAAATAAGACCTGACACTGCCCCTTAATTTCGAATTTCGAATTGAGAATTATACTTTTAACTTCTCAACCTGTAACTTGTAACCTGCAACCTCAAACCTGCAACTTCCAACCTGAAACTACAAATTCGTCATTCGTAATTGATTTACCATGTCAACTGCCGCTCTTGCAGCTTCCCTGCCTTTATTACTTTCATCATCAGAAGAACGGGCAATTGCCTGTTCATCTGTATAAGCTGTAAGCACACCGAAGGTAACCGGAATTTCATATTTCATTCCAAGCTTAAATATACCCTGCGACACAATATTGGAAATATATTCGAAGTGAGCAGTCTCGCCTTTAATAACGGCACCAAGACAAATTACGGCATCGTACTTTTTTGATTTGCAAATCATTTTAGCTGTAAGGGGAATTTCAAATGCACCTGGACAGCGGAATACTTTAACTTCATTTTCAGTGCAGCCAAGATGGTTTAATTCATCCAATGCACCTTTTAAAAGCCCTTCAGTTACTTCTTCATTAAACTTACTGCATACTACTGCAATGTTTTTGCTGTGGTTTTTGGAGTTTGTTTCTTTTAATTTCTCTTTTCCCATTTCAGGTTTTAAATAAACGGTTTTTCATGGCAATAACCTTTTGCTCCGAAACCCAGAATGTACCTAATATCGAGTCATCATTTATTCTTCCTCCGTGGAAATCACTGCCGCCGCTTTCGAGCAAAAAATACTGGCTTGCAAAATCCTGGAAGTAAGTTACATAATCAGGTGAATGCGAAGGGTGAATTACTTCAATTCCATCTATCCCCTGTTCAATTATTTCTATTAAAGCTTCATCTCTTATATTTTTTCCGGGATGGGCAACAAAAGAAACTCCGCCGGCTTTGGATATTAACTTAATAGCTTCCTTTGTCTCAATATTCTTCTTCTTTTCATAAGCAGGTTTTCCATCGCCAATGTATTTCACAAATGCTTCATAATAATTGTGAATGTAATTCCCGTCAATTAATGCAAAAGCAATATGCGGTCTTCCTATTGAAGTATTGCCTTTAACTTTATCAAGAACCTCATCCATTTTGATAGGTATCTTCAAATTATTCAGCTTATTGACAATTTTCTCTGCACGTTCAAGCCTTAATTTCCGGAATGATATCAGGTACTCCAGGAGTTCAGGATTCTTGTAATCAAAGAAATAGCCGAGGATATGAACTTCCCTTCCTTTGTAGTCAGAGCTAAGCTCAACACCTGGTATAACCTCTAAGCCAATTTCCTTGCCTGTTTCAATAGCTTCATCTAAACCATCCACATTATCATGGTCAGTAATCGACAGGTAATTGAGCCCTGAGGATTTCGCCTTGCGGACAAGTTCCGAAGGCGTAAACTTTCCGTCTGAATAGTTGGTGTGAGTATGTAAGTCAGCTTTTATATTTTCATCATATTTCAGCAATAAGTGAAAACCTGTTCCAAAAATAAAAAAGGGATAAAAATCCCGATCTTACTTTAAGTGATTATTTAATAATTATTTGGTACCGGAGGAGGGACTTGAACCCCCGACCTACGGATTATGATTCCGACGCTCTAACCAGCTGAGCTACTCCGGCTTTTACATTTAAAATATAAATATAAATATAAATTTTATAACAAGTAGTTTCAAGGGAGAATATTAGTTCTTAGAGTTTGGCTATGTACACGATAAAATATTATTAACTTCATTAAATTGAAGCCTGTTATAAATAAGTCCATTTAAAAGTTTTATAAATATGTTAGTTAGATAATCAAAACCCCTTCTAAAAATACTTTTTGC
>RPQH01000127.1 GCA_003820375.1 Ignavibacteriota bacterium | reverse complement strand
TTTGTATAGTGATACATATTATCACTCAACACTGTTCTTTGATAATATAGAGATGAACTAAGGCATGTCGTAATATTGTTTGAAAATGCTGCTCACGGATTTGGTTAGATTTTGGATGGATGAAAAAAATATGTATTGAAAAGTGCACTAAAGAGTCGGGTGTCTGGGAGTCGGGTGTTAAAGAGCCGGAGGTGAAGAACCGGAATATTTTTAATAATAAAAAAAGGCATCCTTTTACAAGAACGCCCTTTTTATAATGAATTATTAACACTATTTCACTATGTTACTATGTCACTATTTGACTAGTACCATCCTCTTTGTTTCATTATAAAATGCAGTCTGAAGCTGATAGAAATACACTCCGCTGGGAAGCTGTGATGCATTGAACTTTACAGTGTGTAATCCTTTTTTCTCGACTTCATTTACAAGCATTGCCACTTCTTCTCCAAGAATATTATATATCTTTATTACAACCTGGCCGTCAACTGCTAACGTGTAATTTATATTTGTTTCGGGATTAAAAGGATTGGGGAAATTAGACGACAATGAATATTTAAACGGATTACCTTTAAAATCATATTCATCTACTTTTAGTCCCTGTGCATTGAGTGAGAACTGCGCGATATCAGATTTAACCGATTCATCAAAATAATAATCTTCTGCTGATATTCTGTATCTTACATTTATTGTTTTATCTGTTAAAGCGCATGACAAAGGAACATTGTAATCAATAAATTCCGGAATTGTAATAGATGTAAATTCTACAGTTTTCACATAAATATAATCACAAGGTATAACATTAGTTTCACTGGTTATAGCCCTATAGATTTTATACTTCTTTGTCATAAATGCAGGCATTGTATTTGATATCATGTCCGGTTCCTGGTTGTGAAGCCATGTTACACGCGGAAAGATAAAGTTATCCAAACAATTTGTAAATGAAACTTTCAAACCCATAGGACGTGAAGGAGGGGTCAGCCTGAGTATATCACTTTCGGTAAGTCCATTTTCTCCTACTTTATATATCTTGAAATTTGCAGTATTGCCTATTAACGAATCATACCAAATAAAAACACCTGAGTTAGAACTACCTCTGTCTGTAGTCCAGGTTCTTGTTGAAGGGCTTGAATAAGGCGAAAAAATTTCATTATAACCGACATTCCAGGCATCCCACCTGTCACCCTGCCACTCTCTTGATGTCCACACTTCAGTTTTATTTGTGTAAATTTTATCAGTACCATCGGCATTCAGGTATTCATGTTTTTTCCCAATACCAAACCATGACATTATACTTTTTCCGTCAACATTATTATGAAAACCGCTGGTATTGTCGTTATCGTATGCAACCCCTGTCTTTACATAATAATCTATAAGCTGTTCCTCGCTCCAATCAGGATGTTGAAAACCGGCCATAGCCCAATTAAATAATCCGTCGGCACATTCCTGGTCAACCGGTGAAGGATATAAGATACCGCTTGCATGATAGATATAAACGCCCTTACCATATTCCGGGTTAATTATTCTGTATGGATCACTTTTTGCAGTGTCACCCCACATAATTATATCGTAATCTGATATTTTTCTTCTGCTGGCTATAAGAAAGTTTTCGTTCCCAAAGCCTATCGGAACCTGAAGTACTTCACCATATTGATTTGAATTTCTTGAAGAGAAATCATTTAAATTATAATTTGCAGTAGTAAAGTTTACCAGTTTTGGAACAATGTAATTCAGGTATATAGCTTCAAATGGACTCAGGCATTCATCAAGCCCGTAAGGAGCACCGTCACCGCTCATTTTTCCATAGTTTCCGTGACCTGAACCAAAAAGATAATGTCCGAATTCATGTTCAGAAAAACTTTTAAAACCCCAAAGAGTTAAAGGCGGATTTGGTCTGTAAGTTGTATCATTTTCATTTCCGGAGCTGCCCGGTGTCATTAGAACTCCTGATCCATTATAACCAAAGCCGCCGTTAATAATAATGTTATTAACAGAATCGATTATATAGTTATTTCCCTGAGTATAGCTGGGTCCAAGAGCAGCAATTCCCCCACCGGGGAAAGCTAATTGCGGCGGTCTGCTCCTGAAAGCAACAAATATCATATCTACATATCCATCGCTTTCAAATGCAAATTTATTTTGCAGGTTACCTGTATATTTCCATTTGTCATAGTCCTGCCAATTAATATTTAAAGCATTTAATTTTTCATAAACATCATCCATTACGCCCGGTAATTTTCCTTCATTAACATAATAATTCCATGGATGGCTCAGAACCACTGAATATGGTTTTCCAACGACGTGGAACTTTCCTCTGGATTGTTCAAGCCAGAAATCACTTAAACCTTCATTACCGGCAGAATAAGTATCCCACCAATTTCCGTTTACCGGATATTTTTTAGTTAATGATATTACCTGATCCATGTATCCGGGAACTTTCCCTATCGGCCAGTAATCTATTTCAGGACCTCCATCGTTTTGGAATTGAACAAATACAATCAGCACCCGGAAAAATGCATTCGCGGGAATACCGGTTACTTCAGTTCTTTCAGGTTTATGAACACCCGAAAAACTGACTTCATCAAGTCTTAAAAATTCAGGAACTATATCACATGTATAAGGTAATCCGCTTGATACTGCTATTGAAGAAATTTTTGGAACCTGAGAAAATATTGAAGAGAAATTAACAAAAAGACATACGACAGCTACGAAGGGGAACGATTTTAAAAAATTCATCCTTTTGAATTAAATGTTGTAATAATATATGTTTATATTTTTAAAAAATCTGTGGGAAACGGCTAGCTAAATTAGCTAATTTTAATAATATACAATTGTAATGCCAATCACTATGTTGAAATTTTGCTTTAAATTAGGTTTTTTATAATTACTTAGGTGGTGAGTGGGGATTGTGAAGAATTAATCGAAAAAAAGTGTGTAATTTTTGTTCATGCAAAACATGCGTTTAGCTGAATTCTTATTTTCTTTATTTAAAAGAATATTAATATATTTTACGACGGGTAGTGTCGGGAAAATATCAAATCTTATAACAATATTATTTTATTTGCTATTTGATGCGAATCCCTTTGGGGGTTATTTGCTATTTGACTAGCACCATTCTCCTTGTTTCATTATAAAATGCAGTCTGAAGCCGGTAAAAATAAACACCGCTGGGAAGCTGTGATGCATTGAACTTAACTGTATGTAATCCTTTTTTCTCCACTTCATTTACAAGCATTGCCACTTCTTCTCCAAGTATATTGTATATCTTTATTACAACCTGGCCGTCAACTGCTAAAGTATAATCAATATTTGTTTCCGGATTAAAAGGATTTGGATAATTCATTGACAATGAATATTTAAACGGATTACCTTTGAAATTAAAATTATCAACATTCATCTCACTTTTTATTAGAGAAAATGCGGCAAAATCAGACATCACAGATTCATCTTTATAGATATCTTCTGCAGTTATTTTATATCTGACATTTATTGTCTTGTCTGTTAAACTGCAGGACAATGGTGTGTTGTAATCAATATATTCAGGGTTAAGATTCTCAGGGATGAGAACAAAATTCATGTAGCTGTATTTATCAGGCAGAGACACCTCGTCTGTTGTAACCGCTATATAAATTTTATATTTCTTATTTTCATAAGGGGGAACTGTTGGCGACCGCATATCCGGTTCTTTATTGTGCTCCCATTGTAACTTAGGGAATAATATACCGTTTTCACATTCTGTAAATGTTACACTCAAACCCATTGGTTTTGAAGGAGGTGTAATGCTGAGTATTTCTTCTTCAGATTGTATATCTAGTGAAGGTTTAAATATCCGTAAATGTGAAATGCCGTTATTATATAAACTATCATACCATATATATATACCTGAATTAACATTATCCCATGTCCTGGTTGAAGGGCTTGAATAAGGCGAAAAAATTTCATTATAACCGGTATTCCATGCATCCCACCTGTCACCCTGCCACTCCCTTGATGTCCACACTTCATTTTTATTTGTGTAAATTTTATCAACTGCCTCACCGTTTAAATATTCTTCTTTTTTCCCGGGACCAAACCATGTAAAAATACTTTTCCCGTCTGCAATATTCAAATTGCCGTCTGCTTTATCATTGTCATATATTACTTTCTTTCTGACATAGTGTTCAATTAATTGAACATCACTCCAATCAGGATGCCTGTAGCCTTCTAAAGACCAGTTAAATATACCATCGGCACATTCCTGGTCAACAATTGCAGTATAACTTAATCCGCCGCCAATTACATGATAAATGTAAATTCCCTTACCATATTCCGGGTTGATTTCTCTATAGGGAAAAGATTTTGCAGTGTCACCCCACATAATCTTATCGTAACTTGATATTTTCCTTCTGTTGGCTATCAGAAAAAATTCAGATGAACCTGCAATTGGAACCTGCAGCACCTCTCCATATTCATTTGAGTTTCTGGAAGAGAACTCTCCCAGGAAATACTCGGTTGTACTAAAATTAACTACGACAGGCTGCTTGTAACCTAAGACTGCAGTTTCAAGAGGACTAAGAGATTCATCAAGCCCGAAAGGTGCACCCGAGCCGCTCATTTTAGCATAGTTCATATGTCCCGCTCCAAAAAGATAATGACCGAATTCATGTTCGGAAAAACTGATTGTACCCCACCGCTCCATCGGCGGATTCGGTAAATAAGTATTATCCAATTCATTACCCGAACTGCCGGGAGTTAACCAAACACCAGAACCAAAAATCCCAAAACTTCCGTTAATTTTTGTATTGTGAGCCGGGTCAATAACATAATTTAATCCTTGTGAAAAACTGCTTCCAAGGGCTGCCATCCCTCCGTATGGCATGCCAATCTGGGGTGCCCTGCTGCGGAAAATTTTAAATATCATGTCAACATATCCGTCAGGTTGATACATGAACCTGTTTAATGGATCTTCTGATACTCCCCATTTGTCATATTCCTGCCAGTCAATATTTAAAGTCTTTAACTTTTCATAAATATCATCATTAACTTTTTCAGAGTAACCATTATTAATATAATAAGAATACTCATGGTCGAGTATTATTGAATATTCTTTTCCAACGACGTGGAACTTTCCCCTTGATTGTTCAAGCCAGAAATCACTTGTACCTTCGGTCTCTTCAGAATAAGTATCCCACCAGTTTCCGTTTACCGGGTATTTTTTAATATTGGATATAGATTGTTTTAAATACAGCGGGGGCTGACCAACAGGCCAAATATCACTTTGAGGTCCGATATCATTTTTAAACTGAACATATATTATTAATACAGGAAAATATGCGTCAGAAGGAATACCTGATAATTCAGTTCGTTCCGGTTTACAGCTTCCGTAAAAATTTACTGATTGTAAAAATGCAGGTGGTACTAAATCACATGTGTAAGGAACCTGGGGGTGAAGTATTTGAAAACTATTATTTGGTTGTGCGTACTTTAATGCCGGATTAAAACTAAAATAAAAAAGAAACACAAAAAATATTAACTTGATGTATTTCAATATTGCTTACTCATTTTAAAATTTAAAAAACAGTTATCCCTTTATGTGAATTCCGCTTAACAATTATACAGAATAAGTTATTCAAAAGAAATAACTTATTTCGTTAGCAAGTATATAGGAAATATCAGATTGAATTCAACCTTAACGATATTGAAGAAATTGATGTTACCGTTAAATCGTTCCTGTTTTGTAAATTACAGTTAAGAATACTCGGTTGATGGCCGGTTTTCTTCGGGATTTTCTGTCTCCTGCGGGATATTTTCTTTCATCTGGCATTTTCCGTTAAAAAGACTGCCCGGCTCTGTTATAAGCTGAACAACAGATATATCCCCGCTCAATGATGAGCCCTTTTTCAATTCAAGACGCTGAGTCTCGATATTGCCGTTAACATTTCCGAATAATGTTACTTCAGGTGAATAAAGATTTCCAACTACCTGGCCTTTGTTACCGATAATTATACCGCTTTCGCCTGTAACGTCTCCTTTTATAATACCATCAATACGGGTATAATTCGGTACAAAAAAGTTGCCTTCAACTTTACACCCTTCCCCTATCAGGGTTTTTACATCTTTTGATGAAGAAGATTTTGGAATAACGGGTGTTTCAAATTCTCTTGATTTATCTTTGGCGTTGAACATAATTTTATAAATTGAGTTTTAAAAAAGGATTTGGGTCAATATCATCACCGTTTTTTCTGATTTCATAATGTAAATGCGGGCCGGTAGAACGTCCTGTTGAACCAATAAAGCCGATTAAATCTCCTGCTCTTACTTTATCACCCTTATTTACATTCACTTTGGATAAATGACCGTATAATGTCGTTAATCCAAACTTATGATTAATTACAACAGCATTTCCATAGCCGCCGTTCCAATCATTATCCTCAACTATGCCTTCGCCTGTAGCATAAACAGCATCCCCATAAGGTCCTTTGAAGTCAATTCCCGGATGAAATTCACCTCCGCGTCCGCCAAATGGATTAGAGCGTAAACCGTACTCTGAACTCATTTTCCCGTCATATGGAAGACCTATCGGTAAGCTTGTCAGGGTTTTTAAAAAGACAACCGATTCTTCTTCCATAGTTTTAACAGATGAATAATTACCATAATAATAAGGAGTTACATTCTCTTCTTTATTATCTGAAGTAATTATTCCTCTCTCTACCAGGAAATCGCTGATTTGCGACAGGTTATAATTAATTCTGTTTAATTTTTCATTCAGTGTTATTGTGTCAACCGATTTTAAAATTGACGATTCGCTTGATGAAGTTGTCAGGTAGCTTCTATTGTCAAATTTAATATTGTTCGAATTAACAAATAAAGCAATTAACACCAAAAAAAATACAGTGAACAATGTCCCTGTTGCAAATATAAGCTTCTTTATGTTCTCTAGATATCGTGTATTGATGGTATAAGATTTTACTGCATCACCATTGTGCCTAATTATAAGTATAGTGGTTTTGTTTGTATCCATGCAAGATGTTTAATTTATAAATAGTATCCATCAGTATATACAGTAAATGCCGGATGACGTAAATTTAAAAAATTGAGTGAAATGTTATACAAGATATATATAAATTATTATATTTTCAATGTTTAGGTAATCCGATTTAAATTGTATAGGCTATGTAACATTAATTATTAGCAGATAGGTTCATCAGTCAAAATTAAAAAATTGCAGTAATATATAGAAGACTAATAAATATAAGGAATGAGTTTTTTTGTAGATTTCCGGTAAGCGGAATATTCGGGAAATTTCTGAATAAGATGTTTTTCTTCAAATCTAATCTTATAAATGAAGAAAAATAAGTAGAAAAAGCATAAAATAAGAGTAAAATAAGCACTTTTGTAAAAGGAAAAGCCGAAAGTTAATAAAATACCGAACAAATACATTGGATGCCTTATAGAAGAATAAATTCCGGTTGTTATTAATTTTGCATTATCCATTGGAATTGGATTAGGGGTAATTAACTGCTTGAAACTAATAACCGCATACAGGAAGGTTAACACACTTATAATTAACAAGATAATGCCTATTATCTCAAGCAATGCTATATATCCATGATTAAGAAGAGATGCTTCAAAATATGCCGAAGTAATTATTATGGCAGCAAAAAAGAACTGAAGAAATACAAGAAACCACCCTTTTCTATTATCTTCACTTGTGGGCTTCATACCAGTTTTCTCCTATACCGATATCTACCTCAATCGGTACGTTTAACCTGATTGCTCTTTTCATTTTATTTATCACTATTTTTTCAACTTCTTTAATCTCATCCTCAGTACACTCAAATATCAGCTCATCATGCACCTGAAGCAGCATTTTTGACCTTAACTTTAACCGTTTAAACTCCTCGAATATATCAATCATTGCTATTTTTATCATATCAGCGGCAGTACCCTGAACCGGCATATTAATGGCAATCCTCTCATCTCGCTGCCGTACTATTGAGTTTTTATTATTAATATTAGGTAAATACCTTCTTCTTCCGGCTAAGGTCTCTGTAAATCCTTTATCACGGGCAAACTCTTTCGTTTTATCTAGCCACTGTTGTATCTTATAATAGATGTTAAAATATGTGGCTATCATATCCCTTGCCTCACGCTGATCAATATTGAGCCTGTTTGCCAATCCAAAAGCCTGAATACCATAAATAATACCGAAATTCACTTCCTTGGCTTTCCTTCTCATGTTTGCATCAACAGCATCTGCTTTTACCTTAAATATTTTTGCGGCGGTTTCACGGTGAATATCCCGCTTCCTTTCAAATGCTTTTATCATATTCTCATCATTTGCCAGGTGAGCCATAATTCTTAATTCTATCTGTGAATAGTCAGCAGATAATATCAAATTACCTTTGGTTTCGGGTAAGAAAGCTTTTCTCAACTTTCTGCCAATTGTAGTCTTTATTGGAATATTCTGGAGATTAGGATTTGTACTTGATAAACGCCCTGTTGCCGCTACTGTCTGGTTAAAGCTGGTATGTACTTTACCTGTCCGCTTGTTTGTAATGGCAAGCAATCCTTCTGTATAGGTTGTCCTGAGCTTGTTCACTGTTCTGAAGTCAAGCAGTTTTGCCGCAATATTATGCTGACCTACAAGCTCCTCAAGTACCTTTGTATCGGTTGAAAAACCTGTCTTTATCTTCTTTGTTGGCTTTAAGTTAAGCTTGTTAAATAAAATTTCACTTAACTGCTTTGGTGAATTTAAATTGAACACTTCCCCTGCTTCCTCACATATTTCCTTCTCCAGCTTTTTCTCTATCTCCTGCAGTTCACTGTTCATTTCTTTCAATATCTTTTCATCCACTCTTACACCGTTATACTCCATATCGGTTAACACGCATATCAGAGGAAACTCAATCTCATAGCAAAGCTTATCAAGATTAATCTTCTTCAGCTCATACTCCAGCCTGTGATATAAACGCCAGGTTACATCAGCATCTTCAGCGGCATAATCGGATGCCAGCTTATACTCAATCTTATCCATTGTCAGCCTGCCTGTGGCTTTATCACCCTTGATAAGGTCAAGAATCGGAATACACTTATAATTGAGGTAAACCTCTGAAAGATAATCCATCTTATAATTTGATTCGGGTTTCAGCACATAGGCGGCAATCATTGTATCAAATGCAGCGTTTTCCAGTGTAATGCCGTATCTCATCATTACTTCCATATCAAACTTGATGTTCTGCCCTATCTTTTTAATCTTTTTATTCTCAAGCACGGGCTTTAACTGCTCTATTACATAATCAAGCTTAACATCAGGCAGTTTTTCATCACGTGTCGGATTATCTGTTGACGGATTGCCGAACAAATCTGTTTCTTCCTGCTCCTTAAACTTTATTGGCACATAAAATGCCTCACCTTCATTATATGAAAATGATAATCCAACAAGCTCTGCATCCATTGAGTCGGCTGAGGTGGTCTCCGTATCAAAAGCAAACTCATCCAGAGACTTAAGCTTCTTTACAAGCCGTTCAAACTCTTTATTGCTCTTTATAGTATAATACTTATGCTTGAATGTATTAATATCTTCCATTTCCCCGGGCTCAGGAAGCGGCAGGCTTAATACTTCTTCTTCAACAGGTGATGCTTTTATGTTTATTGACTGCTCCGTTGTGCTTACCAGCTTCTTAAGCAATGACCTGAATTCAAGCTCTGCAAATAATTTCTCCAGCAGTGCATTGTTCTTTTCGCTGTATGTTAATTTATGGAAATCAATTCCGAGCTTCATATCACAATGGATTGTAACAAGCTGTTTGGATAGAAAGGCATCATCCCTGTATGTAAGCAGGTTCTCTTTTAATTTGGGCTTTGTAATTTTATCTATATTATTATAAAGATTATCAAGAGTGCCAAACTCCTGCATCAATGATATTGCAGTCTTCTCGCCAATCCCTTTTACACCTGGTACATTATCAACCTTATCACCCATTAGTGCAAGTATATCTATCACACACTCGGGCGGGACACCAAATCTTGCTTTAACTTCTTCAACTCCGATTATCTCAATTTCCGTTACTTTACTTCCTGCAACGCTCCGTGCAGGTTTATACATCCTGATATTTTTATTTATAAGCTGCATGAAGTCCTTATCGGGCGTTACCATAAAGCTCCACACACCTTCCTTCTCTGCCATCTTAACCAGTGTACCTATAATATCATCAGCTTCATATCCCGGCATTTCTATCATCGGAATGTTATAGGCACTTACAACTTCTTTTATCTTGCCAATCTGCGGGACAAGGTCATCAGGCATTGCAAGGCGTGTACCTTTATACTCAGAAAAAATATCATGGCGGAATGTCGGCTTATCCGTATCAAATGCAACTGCAATGTAATCGGGTTTTTCATCCTGCAGTATTTTATTGAGTGCATTAACAAAACCAAACACAGCAGATGTATTCATTCCTTTTGAGTTTATCAAAGGATTGCGAATCATTGAGAAATAAGCCCTGTAAGTAAGAGCCATTCCATCGAGTAAAAAAAGTTTTTTAGCCATAAATTATTGATACAAAGGTAATTATCCTGAGCTTCTTATTCAACCGAAATATTGATTATCATATCAGGAAGCATAAAATATAACAAAAATTGAATGAAATTTGATGCAAAAAAGCAGGATAAGTATTTTATTTCAATATTATCATCTTCTTTGCATCAATAAAAATCTCTTTCCTGTTTTCAGTCCATGCTGTCATCTGGTATAAATAAACTCCTGAGGATAAAGATTTGGATGATTGATAATCTACATAATAATCACCCGGAGCAAATCTCTCATAATCCAAAAGCTCTTCAACTAATTCACCTTTAATATCATATATCCTTAATGATATATCCGAGCTTTTCATAATTGTAAACTCTATTGTTGTTGACGGATTAAAAGGATTGGGATAGTTTTGCTTAAGCTCA
>RPQH01000126.1 GCA_003820375.1 Ignavibacteriota bacterium | reverse complement strand
TATTGATAAAATAAATGATAATTTATTTTTGAAATGCCGTTCTGCGGTATTGATAAAATAAATGATAATTTATTTTTGAAATGCCGTTCTGCGGTATTGATAAAATAAACGATAGTTTATTTTTGAAATCCCGCTCAGCGGGACTGATAAAATAAATGATAATTTATTTTTGAAATGCCGTTCTGCGGTATTGATAAAATAAATGATAATTTATTTTAGAAATCCCACACTGCAGGAATGGTAAAATAATTGCTATGAGAGTGAAAATTTTCATCCAAAGCCCTGATTCATCCTCGGGGCTTTATTATATCAATTAATATCTTTTATAATAGGTTATATTATTTTATTTTGACAGAAATTAAACCCGTTTATCTATTAATCCATACATAAAAAAAATATTTTCGGATTCAGCGATTTATGGAATAGGGAATATATTAAACAGATTTCTCGGCTTTCTATTACTACCCGTCTATACGCATTATTTTACTACAACTGAGTTTGGTATCTTTTCACTTGTTTCTGCTTTCTGGTTCTTTGCCGCCGTGTTTTATTTATACGGAATGGAAACATCCTTCCAGAAATTTTATTTGGAATCAATAAAAAAAGGTGAGCAATCACTTATTTTCAGTAATACATTTATCCAGATAATCAGCACATCTGTGGTTTTCAGCCTGATTATTTATGCTCTTTCAGGGCAAATCTCCTTTTTGCTTACAGGTACATATGAGCATAGTGTGTTAATAAAAATTGTCAGTTTATTGCTGTTCGTTGATTCGTTGTCCAGATTCCCTATGATTGCCATTAATGCCGAACAGAAGGCAAAGATATATACTTTTATTAATATTACGGGCGTTATAGTAAATTTAATCTTTAATATATTATTCATTGTAATACTGCGTAAGGGGATTGAGTATATTTTTTATGCCCAGATAATTTCATATCTGTACATATTCATAATATCATTTGTTTCAGTAAGAAAATTCTTTAATGTAAAAGTAGATTTTCTTACAATAAAAAAATTAACAAAGTTTGCTCACAGCTTTTTATATTACGGTTTGTTCCTGATATCACTTGATATAATTGACAGGTTTTTCTTAAGCTACTTTTATGATGAATCAACCGTTGGAGTATATTCCGCCTGTTACAGAATAGGCATGGTAATGAACCTGCTGATATCAGGTTTCAGAACTGCCTGGATTCCCTTTTTTATGACAATGAAAGATGAAGAGAATAATAAAGAAGTATTTTCAAAAGTATTTTCATATTTCGTATATGCGGGGATGCTTCTCTTTTTAGTCATTGCCTTATTTGCAAATGATATTGTAAGAATCCATATCGGAAATTTTTATTTGATACTAGCTAAGGACTACTGGAGCGGGCTGGTTATAATTCCATATATTTTATTATCTTATTTTATTTTTGGCTTATATACTAATTTAAACATTGCATCATACTTTGAAAATAAGATAAGCTATTTGATTATATCTTCCTGCTGCGGTTTTGCCGCCAATATATTGTTAAATATTATATTAATTCCATCATACGGAATTATTGGTGCCGCGATTGCAACAGCATTATCATATTTTATTATGTTTATTGTATTGTATATTCTTTCTCAAAAAGTGTTTTATATAAAATACCAATGGGGCAGGGTATCATTTATAATCTTTTTATCTTTACTTTTATATTTATTAAATGCAATAGTATTACCGGTTATTTCGGGTGAATTAATAATACTCTATATTTTTAAAGTATTTTCAGTATTTTTGCTAATATTCGTTCTTTTTAAGTACTTTTTACCGGGCTTTTGGAAAGTAAAAACGGTTAAATCGGTCTAAAGCATTACTTTAGCTTTTTTCTGCTTGACATATGTAAATAATATAGTTAACTTTGTTCTGCCTTTCACGTTTAAGAAAGGGGAACGTGGAGAGGTGCGAGAGTGGTTGATCCGGGCGGTCTCGAAAACCGTTGTCCCGCTTGCGGGACCGGGGGTTCGAATCCCTCCCTCTCCGCTGTTTAATTAAAAGAATTTACAACTATATTATAAATCATATGAAAGCAAGAAATTTATTCTACCTTGTTGTTTCGCTTTGCTTTTTATTATTATCTTCTAATAACCTCCGTGCACAGGATGATATGGATTTCGAGGAATTCATGGGTATGCTTTCCGAGACTTTCACCGATGAACAGCTTGATGAAATGAGCTTCCAGGTGCCGTGGGATGTTAGGGTTACATCTTATGCTTATGGTGATTTTTCAGATGACGGTAATACTGATATTATTATTGGTATCCGAGAAAAAGGCATTACTCCCGATCATTCTGTAGATGTTTATTTCCTTGAGGCTGTTAATTCTACTTATAAGCTTGTAGCTAAGAGAAATGTAAAAACCGTTGAGCTTAATATAGAAGTTGCATTTATGGTTAAAAATGGTGTTGGTTATGTAACAAACAGGGATAAGCATAACTGGTACTTTACAAGTTATGAGATAAATGATAACCAGCTTGTCCAGCTTGATAGAGAAACTTTTCCGATAGACGGACAAAACGCAGGAAATTAATTAACTTAAAATTAATACAGAGTTTAAGGGGCGGTTCAGAAATGAGCCGCCTTTTTTTATTTTCATCAGATTCATCAGATTCATCTTATCTGTACTTTTTCCCAAATTTTCCTTAGATCCTTTTGGTATTATTTGCCTGCCTGCCCTTTGCAGTCGGGCCTGCTGAAGGCAGAGGAAAGTACCGTACGAGGATTTATAAAAAAAACAATCTCTAATAACTCCGGAGTCAGTGTGGTCAGCATTTCCAGAAATTCAAATATTAAATCGAAAAATTTCCTCTAAGAGACATACTGACCGTACATAATACTCTTCTGAAATAGGTATGTATTTATTCTTAAAAGTTAAATTGTTATTTTCAACTAATGAAACTGTCTAATTTTGAAAATGCAATTGTTCAAATTGAAAAACTTAGCAATTATTGTTTAAATAATGAACACCCAAGAGGAAAACATAAAGCCAGGGTATTTAAAGCACGATTAGGATTAGAGAGTAAAGATGCGCATTTTATAAGAGATTTAATTTTAAATGCAATCGAAGAAAAAGATGCGTTTTTTTCCTTTAAAGACAAGTTTGGTGAGCGGTATTATGTAGATTTTACAATAAAAAATGAAAATAAATCAGCTGTAATAAGAACTTGCTGGATTATAAAAACCGGTGAAACTTTTCCAAGATTTACAAGTTGTTATATAAAGGAGTAAACAAATTAATGAACAGAAAACTAAAAATATTGGATGTAGTAGCAATATTAATAGATATACCCGAAAAAAGAATTGTCAAGGGACAAGTCGGTACAGTTGTAGAAGATTTAGATGATAATAATTTCGAAATTGAATTTAGCGATGATGAAGGCAAAGCAATAGCTATGGCGTCAGTTGAAACAAAAGATTTGTTACTTCTTCATTATAATCTTGAAGCAGCATAATTTATTATTTTACTATACACTCCGTACACTCCAAACATTCCATTTACTCCATTCATCCTATACACTTAAAACTTATTTCATTAAATTTGTAATATGATAGAAAGATATACACTACCCGAAATTGGCAGAATCTGGTCTGACCAAAATAAATATTACACATGGCTTAAAGTTGAGCTTTATGCCTGTGAAGCAAACTCGAAGCTTGGCATTATTCCTGTTAAATCACTACAGAATATACTGAAAAAGGCAAACTTCGATGTTAAGAAGATAAATGAAATTGAGGAAGTTGTTAAGCATGATGTTATTGCTTTCCTTACAAATGTAGTAGAATATGTTGGTGAGGATTCCCGTTTCATTCATTATGGAATGACAAGTTCCGATGTACTTGATACTGCTCTTTCTGTACAAATGAAAGAAGCAGGGGAGCTGATATTACAAAAATTGATTCTTGTTAAAAAAACTATTGCTGCCAAAGCAAAGAAATATAAATATCTTGCTATGGTAGGGCGTACACATGGGGTTCATGCAGAAGCTATTACTCTTGGCTTAAAGTTTGCCCTGTGGTTTGAAGAAACTAAAAGGAATATTGAACGCCTTGAAAAAGCAATTGATGTGATTTCAGTAGGAAAGATATCCGGGGCAGTTGGTACTTATGAGCATATTAGTCCCACTGTTGAGAAGTATGTTTGTAAAAAACTGGGGTTAAAGCCTGCAAATATCTCAACTCAGATAATACAGCGTGACAGGCATGCAGAGTATATGGCATCACTTGCTATTATAGCAAGCTCGCTGGAAAAATTTGCAACTGAGATAAGGCATCTGCAAAAGACTGAAGTACTGGAGCTTGAAGAACCGTTTGCAAAAGGACAAAAGGGTTCATCTGCAATGCCGCACAAGAAAAACCCGATAATTTGTGAAAGGATAGCAGGACTTGCCCGCGTACTTCGCGGAAATGCTCTTGCGGCGATGGAAGATATTAATTTATGGCATGAAAGGGATATTTCACATTCATCTGTTGAAAGGATGATTGTGCCCGACAGTACTATGCTTCTTTATTATATGCTTGAAAAGATGAATGGCGTGTTATCCGGGTTGGTTGTAAATGAAAATAATATTAAGAAAAATCTGAACATAACACACGGATTAATTCATTCACAAAAGGTTTTATTAAAGCTTGTTGAATGCGGAATAAGCAGGGAAGACTCATATAAGATTGTTCAGGATAATGCAATGCAATCATGGAATACAGGACAGGATTTCAAGCAATTACTGCTGAAGGATATAAGGGTTTCGGATAAGATAAAACCGGAATTGATTGAAGATATATTCAGCAGTGAAAAGTTTAAGAAGAATGTGGATTATATTTTCAAAAATGTAGGGATATAATTACAATAGCTGAAATTACCTGTATATTATTTTCATAACAAATTGATTTATGATTTGCGTAATGGTGAATTTCATGTCTGTAAAAGAATAATTACTTTGTTTCAATTATCTAATGTGGAAAAGAACTATAATAGATTGAAACTATATTTTATAAATATTAATTTATAAAAGTAAAAACTATCATTCAAATATGACAACTGTTCAGAAAATAAATAATGAAATCAAGGACTTGCCTGTATCGGTTCAGGAAAAGGTTCTTCAATATGTGGAAAGTTTACGCAGAGAAAAAGAAGAAGACGATGCATGGCTCGATTTTTCACTGTCTCAAGCGATGAAAGGTATTGAAGATGATGAGATTAATTATGATGAAAACGATTTGAAAGAGAAGTGGGATTGAAAAAAGAAGGGCAAATCGTACTTTTCAGATTTCCGCAAACCAACCTGATTGAAAGCAAACTAAGACCGGCAATATTGATTACAAAAATCCCCGGTGAATATCCGGATTGGCTTTCGTGCATGATAACATCACAATTGAAACATAATAATTCTGATTTCGATGTTGAAATAAAAGAACACGATGATGATTTTACTGCAACCGGATTAAAAGCAGATAGCGTAATCAGAACTACCCGCCTGGCAGTTGTTGATGAAAAGATATTGTTAGGTAAAATCGGTGAAATATCATCAGATAGATTGACAGAAATAAAACAAAAAATTTCGGATTGGATATTGAAGTAAAAAAATAATCACACAGATATTCCAGTCTTTGTTGCCGTTGAATTACTTTATTATACTTATCTTAGGTTTACCCTTAATATTCAAAAGTCCAGATGTCATACCGCGTAAATACCATATCCCCAATTTGAAATTACAAACCTTAATAAACCATTTTAGCCGCCAGGGATATTTAATAACATCTATAATAAGCATCCTCAGCATATGATAGTACATTTTGTATTTATGGTAATACAAAAATTTATTACGTTCACTAAGGTAATATTCCCTGTACCATCCGGCTTTATTATCTCTCACCCATTTATGGTTGTGCCATACTTTTGCCTTAGTCGTTGCAAGTGAATGATAACCGAGAGCCTGTACTCTTCTTGAAAAATCTATTTCATTGTTGTACATAAAGAACCTGTCATCAAACAAATAACCGAGCTTTTCTATTACTTCACGTTTAATTAACAGTGCTCCGCCGATTGGGTAATCGCATTTCAGAATTTCAGGAAGCTCTGTCTCTTCGTACATTTGTGTTGCACCGATTAAATTTGTTTTTTGCGTATTGAAATCTACAAATGCACCATAAATTTGTATCTTATTAGCAATTTTTTCTTTTGTCCAATAGAAAAATATTGGTCCTGTAACACCGGTTTTTTCATCTTTTTCTATCAGCTTTATTAATTCTTCAATACAAGTCGGTTCAAGCTCAGTATCATTGTTCAGAATAAAAACATAATCACATCCGTCTTTTACTGCCCGGGAGGCACCCAGTGAATTTCCTTTTGCATCGCCTGCATTTTCGTTAAGCAATGTATATTTTATATCAAAACAAAAGGATTTGTTTAATTCTTTTGAAAACTCAACTGATGAATCACTTGAGTTGTTATCAATGAAATATAAAGAGAAATTTTTATAGGATTGTTCAGCGAGGGATTCAAAAAACATTTTAAGATTATGTTTTTCATTTGTTACAACAATAACTATCCCTGTTTTTTTGTTTAGCAGCCGGTTATTTAACATCAAGATACTCTTTTAGTGCTTCATCCCACGGCTTAAAAATATTTAAGCTGGCTTTTTTAAGATTACAATTTTCAAGAACAGAATATTTGGGACGCGGTACTTTCATAGGGAATTCGTTTGGATTTGCAATGTTTAAATTTGTTTTTGTATTGGTAAGCTCAAATATCTTTTTTGCAAACTCGTACCATGAACAGCTTCCTTCAGCAGTTGCATGGTATAATCCATAAGCGTCTGTCCGGGAAAGCTGGAACAATTGCCTTGCAATTTCTACCGTTGAACTGGGTGTAAGTATCTCGTCATTCACAACTCTTATTTCCGGCCTGTCTTTAGAAAGCTTTAGCATTAAGTCAACAAAGTTTAAGCCGCCTTTTGCCCTGCATGGGTTATGACCGTAAACACCCGATGTTCTTACAATAAAATATTTCTTTGCAATGCTTGAAATAAAATTTTCACCTGATACCTTAGTATTGCCGTAAACATTTAGAGGTGAAGGCGTGTCTGCTTCGATATATGGTTTTTGTTTACTTCCGTCAAATACATAATCTGTGCTAATATGCATCAGCACTGAATTAATTTCATTACAGATTATTGCAAGGTTACGGGCACCAATTCCATTAATTTCAAACGAGAGTGACGGATCTTGTTCGCATTTTTCAACATTATGCATTGCAGATGTGTTGATAACGAGGTCAATATTTTTATTTCTCAAAGCATTTGAAACCGAGTCGATGTTTGATACTTCAACATCCGAATGGTAAAGCTCTAATACTTCATCATCATTAGCTCTAAACTTCTTCAGTACGTCTGAACCGAGTTGTCCGTTTGCTCCAATTAATGCTGCTTTCATATTCTAATTGCTTAAATACTTCTATATTATAATAATTAGGATTATCTAAATCGTTAAATTTTTCCAGGTTGTCAAAGAGGTCCTGAACAATGGATTCTATTGTATGAACAGGTTTAAACTTCAGGATATTTATTGCTTTTTGAATGCTTACTCTATAGTTACGCTTATCATCTATATTCTTTGTATCAATTATTAATTCTTTAGGTATTTCTTCCTCAATTTTATTTTTCACTGTTTCCGCAATTTCAGCAATAGTAAAGTTTCCTGATGCTACGTTAAAAATGCCGCTGATATTTTGGTCTAAATTAATAGCTTTCACATATGCCTGAACAGCATCTTTAATCGCAAGAACAGGTCTCCAGATGAAAGGATTATTTACAATAATCCGTTTAAAAACTAAAGATGACTTAAACATTGCATTTACCACAAGGTCAAGGCGCATACGCGGAGAGTAACCGCAAACAGTACCCTGTCTGAGTGTAATCGCAGAAAATCCATCACCTGCAAGCTGCATAACAGCACGCTCACCCTGCAGTTTTGAAATACCATAAGGATATAATGAAATAGTAGGGGATTCTTCTGTATTCAGTTCATCTACTGTATATCCATAAACCGAGCATGAACCGGCGTAAATAAATCTTTTAACACCGGCGTTCTTTGCTATATATGCTAAATATGCCGGAGCTGCTCCGTTTGAAATGAAATTCATGCTTGGAGAAAACTCAGCCATTGGGTCATTTGAAAGACCTGCAAGAAATATTACTACATCATATCCTTTTACATCAGATGCTTCCACATGGAAAATATCTTTATTTACTATACCTGTTTCTTTTGGCAGATGATTTCCAAACCAGAAAAGGTCTATTACATCAACTTTATTTCCCAATGCAATAAGCTCAGGAACAAGAGCAGAACCAACATATCCTGCTCCACCGGCAACTAAAATTTTCATTTTTTTATGATTAACCTTTAAGAAATATTATATCTTAAAATTTTCCGAGTCAGGTTTTGCCAGCCACTCGCTTAACAATTGAGCATCTTTATCTTTGTTAGATAGAATTGGGTCTTTTACCGGCCACTCAATTCCAATCGCCGGGTCATTCCACCTGATACCTGATTCAGCTTTGTTACTATACACACCTGTTGTCAAATATTGGATTTCAGCAAAATCGGAAAGTACGCAGAAACCGCGAGCAAAGCCTGCGGGTGCCCAAATCTCCAGCTTGTTCTTATCATTTATTTCCATTCCATACCATTTACCGAGATGAGGCGAGTTTTTCCTAATATCCACCGCTACTAAAAATGCAGAGCCAAAAGTTACTCGCATTAATTTTCCCATCGGAGGTTCCCATTGAAAATGTAATCCTCTTAACACACCCTTTGAAGAACGCGAGTGATTTCCCTGTACGAAATTATCCGGAAGACCAAGTTCTTTGAATTGATCTGCTCTGTAGAATTCGGTAAAAAAACCCCGCTCATCTTCAAACACTTCGGGTTTAATTACTATAACATCATTTAAATGCTTTGATAATACTGATAATTGCATGGCTTTATGTAATTATGAAATATATACAATTTAAATTTAAATAAAATATTAATAAATACCATTTTTACACTATTTATAAGCTAACGGAAGAAAGACAAATCAAACGACATAATAAACAAAAAAAGGTTCATTTGAATTAAATTATTCAAATGAACCTTGAAAAGAGATAAAAACCTAAGAAACCGGCGGATATTATTTATTAATCATAATAATTATTAATCCGGCAGTTCTTCGCAGTAAAATCCTGCTTTGTTTACAAGATGTATTATTTCTGCAGGAGATGACAATTCAGCTTCTACTCTAAGAACTTTGTCAATATCCTGAAGGTCAACAGACCAGGCCTGAATTCCTTTATGATTGTTAATTACAGGTTTTAATTTTTCCAGATGATTTAACCTGTATATATTAGTCTTAAAAACAAATACTTCCATAATATTTATTTTGAATTTTTAAAATCACAGAATTTATATATTAGCTGTTGATGTTTATGTACCGGCAGCTTTTTCTGTATTTGAATTTTCCTTTGAGCCGTGAAATCCGGAATACCGCTGTTCACAAAAGTTTTTCCTCTCTTCCGGTGTCAAGTTAGCCCATTTTTCCCTCAAATAATGGTAGCGTCTCCAGTTATGGTTTCCAAATCTGCCATGCCCTAATAAGAGCCGTGATAATATTAATAGTCCTGCAGCCTCAAAGAAACCAATTGCGGGCAATCCGAAAATTGCCGGCATCAGGGCATTCCATAATAACATTGTTACTGCACAAAACAATATAATCCCAGCAATAACTAATAATACTTTAAGCGGTTTTCTGAAAATTGATTTTCTGTTCATTTGTTTTGTATTTATGTTTAAAATCTTATTAATTCATTGTATAAATTCCTTAATTTTTCTCTCAGGTATAATACAGCATAATGTTTCCGTGATATTAAAGTATTTTCATCAACACCGGTAATGGCTGATATTTCTTTAAAAGATTTTCCTCCAAGCTCATGCAGCTCAAAAGCAGTTTTCTGCTCTGCAGGTAATTCGCTTAATGCTTTCTGCAGCTCACTCCATATAATAGTTTTTAAATATTCCATTTCAGGAGAGTTATCTTTCTCAAAGAGCAATTCAGTCAATTCCGAAATTTCCTTACCATCATCATCCTGTGAATCAAGCAAAAGGGTATCCGGCTTTTTCTTCCTGTAAAGGTCTATAATACGGTTCCTCGCAACAGTGTATAACCATGAACTGAGCCTTTCTATTGGCTGCATAAGGTTCATACTTTCAGTCAGTTCATAAAAAACTTCCTGCAAAATATCTTCTGCATCTTCTTCATTTTTTACACGCGGTCTTATAAAGCCAATAAGACGCTCTCTGTAATTTTTAAAGATTTCTCCGATGCCTTGAACCTGCGGGATTGTCATATTTTGCAAATAATTTGCTCCGTCCATTTTCCGGTTATATTCATTATTGTTTATTTATAAATAATACACAAATAATGCTGTATTATATCCCTTATTATTATAGACGGATTAGGTTAAGAAATATTGTATAAAATTAAAAAAAAGTTGTAATTTTATAATATATACAAAATTATATATTTAATATTAAGTTAGGATTAAATGCTGCATTAGATGTTTTTACGGGATAGATATGGAGTTTATTTATTCGGGCGGTAATTCTTCCAGTTTTGTGAAAATAACAGTATTATTTTCATTCGGATTATCGATATATTCATCAAGATATAATTCACATGCTTCCTTCAGATTCTGTACTGCTTCAACTAAGCTGTTTCCCTGGCTGGCAACACCGAGCTCTTTACACTCGGCAATATACCAATTCCCATCTTTTCTTATAATTCCAGTTAATTTAGTCTTTTTCATAACAAATTTTTTAACATACTTATCTATGCTAAATTTGTTAACCATATGTTTTTTAAAAAAATTTCTTATAAATTATCGGCTTAAATACATCCGAAAATAGCAAATAAAAGAAATTAGCTTTAAAGAACTTCGATTGAAAAGTTTTAACTAATTAATTGACATTATGCAAGAGCATAATTATAGGGTAAGATTTTAGTATTTGTATTTAATTTCAGCTCCTGTCCTCACCCCCCGACCCAATGGCATTAAGTTAAGGATTCAATATTCTATATGATTTAGAATCCCGAAGGGATGATATTATGGTAGAAAAATATTCCAACCAAAAAAGAATCCCGAAGGGATGATATTATGATTTGTCGGTATATATTGAAAAAATACCAAAATTCGTAATTATCCTATAATAAACAAATAATTATTCATAATATCATCCCTTCGGGATTCTTTATCGTGGAGATGGATTTTTCTACCATAATATCATCCCTTCGGGATTCTAACCTGAAAAAAAATAAATCCATTAGTGTATAATATAAACATACTTTTATATTTCATTTAAACAATAAAAATTATTTTGTTATGGATATTTT
>RPQH01000125.1 GCA_003820375.1 Ignavibacteriota bacterium | reverse complement strand
TACTACTTACCAAAATACTACAAGCACTCTACAAACTCACACACTCTACACACTCTACACACTCACACACTCTACACACTCATTATTGTTTCTGTTTCAGCTTCTCATACTCGCTCTCCACCATCGAATCCTGCCAGCCATGATAAACCGAATACCACCTGAAAGCCATACCGATTCCCCAGCCAATTGTTACAAATGCCGGCCATGGAAAATAGTATCCGCCGCGCATTCCTGTTACTGCCCATATTATCCATAAGAAAATGTTAATTGCAAAATATACAAACAAGCTTCTCTTAAATGCTGCCCTTGCTCTTGCCATCTTCCATAATTTTTCATCTCTTTGATTTGTATTATCCATTTTGGTTATTTATTTAATTTATCTTTTAATAATATTTTCAAGCATCCTGATGTACTCTTCAAATGCTTTTCTGCCTTCTGAAGTTATTTTATAAAGTGACATTGGCTTGCGTTCAACAAATTTCTTTTCTACACTGATGTATTTATGCTCTTCAAGCTTTTTTAAGTGAACACTCAGGTTGCCGTCTGTCGCATTTATTTTATCCCTGATGTATGTAAACTCTGCTTCTTCAACCGATACAAGAAGTGCCATAATAGCTGTCCGTATCCTCGAGTGTATTACATCATCTATATTTTGATAATTAAAGTCGTGCACAAATTTTCAAGTTTTAATTATTACAATGTTAATCACACATACTGCGCCGGGGCTGACTCATACCTTTTCCATTGCCTGTATAATATTATACCCGGTACAGTCTGAAGTGCAACCATCATAAAAGCAAACACCAGCAATGAATGGAAACCCGGGAAGATGAACATTAATATTGCTCCTGCCCACCAGCCAAATGATAAATTCCTTACCCAATTCTGCGATTGTACTATTCCGCTTGCAAAGTATGCCGCTCCAAGTACTGTCGCTATCAACGGACATACAAAGATTGGATTATATGCATGTGTAACAATACCTATAAATCCAAGCATCATCATTGATACGCCCGCCCCTATCCATATTGCACTTAGTATCTTGCCGGCAAATGTCTTTACTTTCCTGGCTTTATTTTCCTTCCGCCCGATTATTGCAGATACCACCCATCCGCCAATCATCAGCACAAGCCAAAGCATACCAATGTAAGGACCTGAAATACCCATAACGAGAAAGATATAGTTAACAATCAATGCCGCTGTTACCAGCACACCCCAGAAGATATAGTGCACTCCTTTATCGATGCCAATCTTCCTGCTATCCTCCATAATGGTCTTAATTACCGCTAATTCCTGTTCTGCCTGTCTTGAGTCCATAAATTAAAGTACTTTGTTTATTAAAGTACAAATTTAATACATTAATCTGCGTTTGTCAAGAGCACTAATCAAAAAATATTTGTAAATTGAACGAAACTATTTCTTTAATTCCGTATTTAATAGGTAGCGGTCATTTTTCAAAATGCATTAAATTAAACCGGATGAAGAACTTAATTTTTACCATATTTATAATATTTGCCCTGTTTTCAGCAAAAATATATGCTGATATACAGGATTTCACAGTTATTAATAAAACCGGTTCAGCAATTTCAAGCTTATATGTATCTCATGCAAGTGAGGACAAGTGGGGCTCAAACCTACTCGGTGTAAAAGCCCTTGCCGATGGTGAAAGTGTTCTGATAAAGTTTTCCGGGTACGGTGATAAATGCAATTTTGATATCAAAATTACAGATAAGAACGGCAAAGCATGGGTTTTATATAATGTCGACCTCTGCACACTGCATGATATAACATTTACAAGCGAGCATGTGAAGTAGAGTTTGTTATGTTTGTTGAGTTCTTTAAGTTTGTTAAGTTTGTCATTCAGTAGCAGTGTCAGGTCATTTTAGTTTGAATCTCTCCTTTAGGGGCAGTGTCAGGTCTTAGTTTGAATCTTTACTTCCCGGGGCAGTGTCAGGTCTTATTTTGAAAGTATGGATAATCACAGATTTTACGAAATATTTAGTAGAAAAAGAAAGAACTTAGATTAACAATAATTGACCTGACACAATCACCAGCTTAAGATAACCGGAGGATTAATAATCAATGCTAGACAAGGGGTTATCTCCAATTAAGAATTAAGAATGACGAATGAAGAGTTGGATGATTTACAATCAATGTTAGACAAGTCGAAGATCCCGAAGAAGCGTCAGCTGACATCGGGAGGGTTACTGATATTAGTACACATGAATTTAGATTATAACATACATTATATTAACAACTCCAGACTTCATTAACCGCTTACCCCTTGAAAACTATCCTTCTTGGAGGATTTTCAATCTATTTCTATAGTTACATCATTCCAACTCACAACTCTTCGACTCCCGAATTCACAACTCTCGAACTCTCAAATTTTTCATTTTTTATAATTTTTTGTTTCCAATCTGACCCTATGATTGAGCTCAGGATAAATTAATTTCACGACCTGATAATTACAATTTCGATATTGACAAAGAACGACAACAAGATGCAATATGCAGCAGCATTCACTACTATATAAATATAATATGGAGATTACCGCTTGTCAAATATTTCATGAAAATAGTTTAGAGTGTGTGGAGTGTATTGTGTGTTTAGAGTGCTTTTTAATCAATTTTATTTCAAGGATAAATAAAGAGGTAAGGATTCCCCTCTCGAGAGGGGAGTGAGCGAAGCGGAAGGGGTGTGTCAGGAATTAGTACGGATAAACTTAAAGTATCACTTTAACTCTCAAATATCTGCGACAATAATTAGCAAATTTTGTTTCAAAAACCCGGAATTTCCATGGGCAGGAGTAGTTTTTCAAAAACCTCATTTCCTGCATATAATCGCCATTTTTAGAGCAATTTTTAGCACTTTGGGCAGGAGTTATCTGCTTATAGAGTAATAAGTTACAGCCATTTTCCAAAAACACCTGCCTAAAAACTGCCCGGAAAGTGCCCATAGTGTGACCGCTGAGTGCCCGTAAAGTGCCCGCTGAGTGCCCGCTGGATGACCGCTGGTTTTTTGTATCACGCCTGACTGCCTTTGGCAGTCAAAGCCGTCTGCCGGAGGCAAGCAGGCAAAATCCGCAAAGATTATTTCTACTTCCCGGGTTATGCCCGGGAAGTAGAAAACCAAATTACTTGTTGATTAATAAAAGTTCTCACAAGTAATGAGAAACCTCCGCGTTTTTATTTTCCTAATTATCAGAATTACCATCCGGCTGATAATGTAGTTCTGAATATAAACTCCTTATAATTATTTAAATTATATGACCAGTCTGTAAAAACATTATGCTCTGCACGCATATCAAGAGTGAGGAATTTCCAGATCTGAGCATTTGAGTTCAATGATAGCCCAATTTTCTTATTATTATCTTTATCAACTGCCACACTTAATCCACCGCTGATATTCCATGTTTCCTTTATTGTATAAGATGGTGCAAGGTCAAATGTTATTACCCTGGTATAATTAACATCTCTTTCAAGTACCTGCATCAGTCCTATGCTCGCTGCTACTGATAATGGAAACTTAAATATAACATTCTCTGTCAGCGAAGTTGTTTTTGTCCAATAGTCATATGTACCAAACAATGTTTTATTTGTATTGTATGATACCAAAGCTGTGGTCTGTAAAGTCACATTACCGAGCTTCGCACTGTAAGTGCTGACAATATTATACAGCCATGTTTTATTATCCATTTTCGAGCTGTCTGTTAATGTTATCTGTTTATTGTTACTCTGGAAATTAGGCATTATCACAAAATTTACTGTTGGCAGGTTTTTGAAATTCAATCCCAGCTTCATAAGTATGCTTGTGCTTGATGTGGTTGCAGATTTTGTGTTAATCAAATTATCACGGTAATTTTTAAAGCTTAACCCAAGTACAATTTTTCTATCCATGAACTTCTGGTCTATTTTGGCTTCAAATCCAAGCTTATCATTTCTAAGTGAAGGATTGCCTAAAGTTGAAAATCCCGGTCCTATCATCTTCATCTCTGCAGAAACAACTGTATTAGATGATATATTAGTGAAAGAACTTTTAAACCTGTACATATAATCTATTGAACTGCTGCCTTTGGGGTTAAATGTATTTTTAACCCATGAAGGAATAGCATCGCTGATTATATCCGGGTCTCTTACATCTCTTGTTAGCATTGAAAGAACTCCTTCAGCTTCAAGCGATAGCTTATCTTTGAACAGGTTCAGTTTTCCATCCATGCCTACTAACCAGTTCTCTTTCGGTGTTAAGGTAAAGTTTGCTGAATCAACTGAAATTGAGTTCTCATCATCGAAGGCGTGCATTAATGTCATAATAAAGTGGCTGTTATCCTTCTTCCCCACCCCAAGCCGTCCGGCAAAAAGATTACGCTTGAAAGTGTTATTTTCAATTGGCTTTTGATTTCTGAAACCGGTAAAGGCAGTATATATAATACCCGGATTGAACTCAATATCTGCTCCGGTTACCGGTACACCGCTTATTGTATTAGAAGTGTAAACAGTGTACGTTGTTCCAAGTCCCAAAGACTTAAAATATGAAAAGAACTTCAGAATACCGGGTAATTTTTTCATAGCATTATCCTCTGCTTCTTGTTCTATCTGTTCTCTGAACTTTTCACCTTTGTCTTTAATTTTCTGCTCAATTTCATCTTTATATTTTTCCATCTCAGATTCAACCTTGCTTTGTACAACATCTTTTAGTGATGAAGGATCGAACTGGAAAGCAATGCTGTTCATATTCTGCATACTGTCCCGGTTCTGTGTTGAAAAAAGTATAGGAAGTGAAAACGGTACGCCATAAATTGAAAGAGTTGGAGTTAGTTCAAAGTTCATAAAACGCTGCGGAATATCAGAGCCAACACCATGCATATTTGAATTCTCACCATAAATCCTTCCATTACCGCTAAATTTAAATAAGCTTACTGATTTCTTTTGCTTAAAGCTAAGTGAACCTGCGTAAGGAAAGTAGGAATTATAGGAATCAATATCCCAAATTCTATCCTTTTTCTCCGGCAATTTCTGAACACCTGATGAATAACTAAATTCATTCACTTCACTTTCAGTCATCTTAACACCATTAAGATATGCTGTTACCTTCCATGCATATTTACTTCCGCTTTTAAATCCTCTCGCAATAAATGGGTATTGGTAAATTGTTGATGAAAGACCTGACGCTTTAAAAAATTCAGGATTAGACTGAAGTGCATCATAAGCTGACTGCCTGCCATAAATTTCACTCATTGTCAAAGTATAAGTTATACTTCCTCCCCTTGGAGCAGGTGATGGTGCAAGCCATGAGAAAGTAATAAATGATCCGTTTACATTATTATAACTTGGCGGTTCACTATTGGGTTGATCATAATGTTTAGATTTTTTAGTCTCATTTTTACCGGCAAAAATCTCAAATGTTTCTTCTGAACTGTTAATAACAATAGCTTCATTTTCAGGAAGCAATAGTTCAATACCAGATATAATTTCTACACTATGAGAGATGCATTCATTACCAAGTACTTCATTATTTTCAGCATTGTAAACAGTAAGGCAAATCTCATAATCACCTGTTGGAAGTCCACCCGTGAATTTTATTGCATCCTCATATTTTTTATTTTTCTCTTTTATTTGTATAGGACTAACATGAGCTGCAGTAACAATAGTTGTTCCGGGTTTCAATGCAAACACTTTCGTGTTTGCATCTACTATTTTCCCGTCATTATTACCGGTTGCAATACCATAGAGATATACATTATATGTATTCTGCGAGGCATTGTTCAAAGTCACCTTCCAGAAATCCTCCACCTTGAACTGATAAGGTGGAGGTTGACGAAGAGTGACGGTGACCTGTGAGAAGGTTACTGGTGTTAATATTATTGAAAGAAAGAATATTATTTTTTTCATTTTGATTATGTTTTTTATTTAACACCAGGGTTTTGTATACTAATATAATTTGGGATGAAGTTGTAAAGAGAATATTCGTGAAGTGTTCCTTTAGAATCGTAATCTTTAATTTTGAATCTTACTAATATGCCCTCATTATATGATTTAATATCAGCTTGTACTTCTTTTACATTTCCTTTGAATAAGTTTGTATTTTTTACAGGTATCTTTAAATTTATGATTTCTGTATTAATACCGTCATTAAGTTTTGGTGAAGTCCAATCTAAAAAAATATTTTTCAGAGAATCATTTTTTAAACCAGTATTAAAATCAGGTATTTTTACTTTAGCTTCTAATTCATGCTCAATACCAAACGGATTTTTGTTAAATGAATTATTATCAGTAGCAAAAGATAATTGATCTTTGCTAAATGCAATTGGAAAACGATCTCCTCTTGAAATTCGCATACATTCAATATATTGTGAATTACAACTATTCCATTCATACACATTTTGGGCTAAGCTTAGACATGTTTCTAACCATACACGGCAATCTTCATTATCATGATTACTAATTAAACCAGGCATATTTTCTGAACTACTATTAATTAATTTGCTTAATTTTTCTCTTGTACTTGTAAAAAACCAATCTCCATTTTTGTTTACTACCATAAAATTATCGTCATTAAATACAGGATCAATTGCAATATTAACATCAAAGTAGCCAAAGGGGTATTTTTCGTTCTTATCTATCTTGTAATCTCCTGCTAATAGATAAACAGTTGTGCCATCTCTTTTGATTAAGCTTAGAAGTTTTCTAGAGTCCTCTTTACTATAAGGAATATTGTTGGGAATATTGAATGTGTTTATTACATAACCTAAAATAGTATCAGTAAATTTGTTATCAAATAGTTCTTCAATTCTTTTTCTTAGTGAACCTTCATCAATAATCTGTTGTTCAAGAAAAATAAATCTTAAAATATCCTTATCTATATAACGTATTTCAACATTCATTCCATTTCCCTTATTATTGCCTACAGAAGGAGCAATTTGAGCCCAATAGCACATACCGCTAATCAACTCACAGGTAGCCATTATGACAGGTCTACCGGGAGGTGGGGCAAAACCAATTCCGTTTACTCCTCTTTCAGGCATTACCCTTGTGTACACTCCAGTTGTTGGACCCTTAATATATTGATAGTTGATTGATGAAAAGCTATAATTATCACTTTTTACATTACCACTTTTTATCCTCCATACATATTTTTTCCCTTCAATAAACTTCGGTGCTGTAACAGGATATTGGAATGTATTACCCTTAATACTTTTCTGCTCAAAAAACGGATGGTTTTCTTTTATTGCCTCATCAGGTGACTGGGAACCTTTTAATTCTACAATTCTTAAATCAAATGGTCCATTAGCCCCAGAACTCCACATAAAAACTAAGCCGGGTAATGTATCAGGGTCCAGTTCATCTCCGTCGTTTGGTGAAATAAGTGTAATTTGCTGCTCAGTTATAATTTCAATATTTTGTTCAATACAGCTTTCCTGTGCCGCAATTTCACCATTTTCATAATAAGCAGTTACACAAATGGTATAATTCCCGCTTTTCACATTTCCGGTCCGGATGATTGCTTCTTCATATGTCTTGTTCTTCCAATTTACAGAACCGGATTTTAAATCATTATATCCATAAGTTTTTTTGCCCGGTTTAATTGTAAATACTTTTGACTTACCTTCGACAATCAATCCATCTTTTTCCTCAGTTGCTGTTCCTGTCAGGTAAATTGCAATGTCTTCATTTGCTGTGTTTGTTATATCCAGCTTCCAAAGGTCACCTGCCCCTAGCTTATTAGGCGGCGGCTGATGCAGATGAAGCTTTATTTTTTCATCTGCAAGCAGTGAATTGAATTGCATTCCTGTCATTAACAGCAATGTTAAAAGAATTTTTAGAAAGTGTTTTTTCATTTGTTTTCTCCATGCTGATTATATCAGCTTTTAATTGTTTTAAGAAATATTTTTTAAAATATTATATATAAGACTAAATTTTACTTATTTTAAGTTATAGCTTTATTACCCATAATTGTTTATTTAGAGTAACTTCAATTCAAGCTATTTTTAAATTCATTGCAAATGTACTTGCTTCTGCTCTTACTGCAAAAGAATCATAAGCAGTTATGTGAATTGGTAAATTATAGTCCGATTTTGAATTATTGCATTTTTTGCAGTATTTTGCATATTCCTTTTCAATAAAGTGAATTAACAGTTTCTTATTTTTTAAAAAAAGATATGTACATAATAACTTTCCGGTTTCGGCAAATCCGCTTTTTGTTAATTCAATTTTTTGTATAATAACTTATTTGTTTTTACTCAATTTAAATTCTAATTTGAGCACAACTCTATTAACCGGAAGTACCGGTATTTACAGTTATTTATATTTATTTAGTTAGTTTAGTCCCGAAATATTGCCGGAGTTTCGCTTTGAAAAGGTACTTAAAATCTCGCAACATAAATTATTTATTTCCAAAAGTCAAAGAGAAATATTAGCTAAAATCATAATAAAATAAGACTATAATATACTTATATCTAGTTTAAGATGCTGTTTTTATATGGTTTAGTATAGTTTATTAAGCATAAGAATTTTCTTTAAAAAAACTGTTGGAAAAAATTAAGATAAGGTCATTATTATAATGCATACCTGCCGGTTGTTCGAAAACAACCGGTAGAAACAGGAAAGTAATAACTTTAAACAGGTAACGTTTATTCAATTGTTCAAAGTCATTTCTAAAAACTCAATGCATGAATATTCAAACTTCACATTTCCTTTTTCAAAAATATCTCATATATTCGCATCTGCCCTTTGCCTGATAGAGAATCATTTTCCCTGTTTTTTCATTGTCTATTTATAACTAAAACAGATATTTTTGTGATATATAAACCTTTTTAACCTATGGAGCATCATATGTATGTAAAACCTATAATTAATAAATGCTCGCTGAACCAATTAAAAATAATTATAACCCGGAGCTGGTATTGGAAAATTCAATAAAAGAAGCCGAATTAGTCCAAAAAGCCAGCAATGGGGACTGTCAGACTTTTAAGGAGTTGTTCGAAAAATACGTGAACCGGATCTATGCTTTTTGCATGCGTATTTCTTCAAATCCGCAGGTTGCCGAAGAGCTTACGCAGGATGTTTTTGTAAAGGCTTGGGAAAAGCTTGATACTTTCAGGGGTGACAGCCAGTTCTCAACATGGCTTCACAGTATTGCGGTTAATGAATTCCTGATGTATAAACGTACTCAAAAAAGATTTTTACAAAGAGTTGTTCAGACCGATAATATTAATCAATACGATATATCGACTGAACGGCATGAATATCATTTTAACACAAACATAGATATAGAAAATGCTATATCTACACTTCCTGAACAGGCAAAGATTGTATTTATATTACATGACGTACACGGTTACCAGCATAAAGAAATTGCCGAAATAGCTGATATAGAGATAGGCACTTCTAAAGCACATTTACACAGGGCAAGAAAATTATTAAGGGAGGAGCTATCAAAATGAAATGCCATGAATTAGAAATATTAATTAGTGATTATTTAGATAATGTACTTCCTGAAGAAACAAAGGAAGAATTTGAAAGCCACATCAGCGAATGTCTTTCATGCAAAAAAGAGCTTGAAGAAACTGTTGTTCTTCTGGAAAAAGTATCATTATTACCGGTAGATGTTGCCCCGGCAAACGACCTCTGGCAAAACATTGAGTCACGGATAAACAATAAAAACGAAAACGGGCATGATGATAAAATTATTCCTCTGAAAACAAACGGAACACCTGTAAAAGTTAATCACGGAAAATACCAGGACAGGTCTTCAGCTAGAAACAGGTATCTTAAATACGGAGCAATAACTTTAATAGCCGCGATGCTGTTAATTGCATTGCTGCCCTCTTTGCTTACGGAAAAAAACGGAGTGAAGATGGATATATTCAAGACCTCATGGCCGGTAATTAATATTAAAGGTGTTACTACCATAGGTTCAAAACTACTGATTGGGAACGACAGCTTAAAGATTGGAGACTGGCTTGAAACAAAGGATTCTTCACAGGTTAAGCTTGATGTACCGGGACTTGGAACAATACTTGTTGAGCCAAACTCAAAGGTAAGCATTGTCAGAAGTGATACGGGTGAATACAGGATAGCTTTGGATTATGGAACAATTAATGCAGATATAACTGCAAAGCCGCGTACATTCTTTGTTGATACTAAATCGGCTACTGCAATTGATTACGGATGTGCTTACACACTTACGGTTGATTCAAACGGTGACGGAATACTCTTTGTAAAAGAAGGAATGGTTGCCCTTGAATCAAACGGGCGGCAATCACTTGTTCCGGCAGGCAGATACTGTATGTCTAAAATAGGTATAGGACCGGGTACTCCATACAGGAAAAATACTTCGGATGAATTCAAGAAAGCTTTAATGAAATATGATTTCGGCAATGGCGGAAGCGAATCCATCAATACAATGCTTAAATACGCAACCAAACCCGATGCAGTAACATTGGTGAATATTCTTCCAAGAGTTGATGAACAGTTGAGACATAAAGTATATGCAAGAGTGTATGCATTCGTTCCGCCTCCTGGAAACTACAGGCAAGACAGCGTTCCTTATCTGGATATGGAAAAATTAAACAAATGGATAGAAAAAGTTCAGGAAAATATAAATGCTGAAGTTGAGAAAAACTTAAAAGAGATGGAAAAGAATCTGAATGAAAACTTCAACTTCCAGTTTGAGCATGGAAAGGATTTTAAATCTGAAGAGTTCAATGAAAAACTCCAGGAAAATATTGAGAAACATATGGAAGGATTAGAAAAGCTTCAGGAGCTTTATGACATACCGATGGAACAGATAGAAAAAGAGATGGAAAAGATGGAAAAACAAATGGAGAATTTCAAGTTTGATTACAATTATAATTTCGATAATGAGAAAATGCAGCGTGAAATGGAAAAGGCGCAAAGGAAGATGGAAAAATCCCAGCGGAAGCTGGAAGAACAGATGAGAAAGCACGAACAGGATATTGAACAGGAACAGCGTGAGCTGGAACTGGAACAGGAACGCCGGGAAAGAGAATTGGAACAGCAGCAGCGTGAGCTGGAACTGGAACAGGAACGCAGAGAAAGAGAGCTCGAGATTCACCAGCGGGAAATTGAAAGACAGCTAAGAGAGCAGGAAAGACAGCAGGAGCTTGAGGAAAGGCAAAGAGAACGTGAACAGGAATTGGAAAAACAAAACAAGGAAAGAGAAGAACGCCTTAAGGAAAGAATTGAAAGAGACAACCGGGATGATATTGATGATGAAAATTAGAATTATAAACACCACCACTTCCATTTGGAGGTGGTGATGTATTACCTCTTTCCCAAATAGAAATTTGGGAAAGTTTTGTACTGCAAAGGATAATCGGTTTGTAATTCAAGATATAAACTTTCCCAAATAGAAATTTGGGAAAGAGAGTACCGGAGAATTTGGGAAAGAGAGTACCGGAGAATTTGGGAAAGAGAGTACCGGAGAATTTGGGAAAGAGAGTAC
>RPQH01000124.1 GCA_003820375.1 Ignavibacteriota bacterium | reverse complement strand
GGGAAACGGGGAAATTTTAAGGATAAAAAAGTTTGGTTGAATGCAGTATTATTAACTGTTACATTTGTTATAGCTTATGTGATAATTTATTTATTAAGAGGCGGCAGTGCAGGCAATGATGAAGTAGTCTGGTATTTCACAAAGGATGCAGCTTATAACATTGCAAATCCTAATTTTATAATTCTTTGGGCTGTGTTGATACTGCCTTTGCTGTATTACGGAATTAAAGATTTAAAATTGAAACCTGATTTTTTAAGAAGAAATTTGCTTACAGTATTACCGGGATTCTATATCTTTGCAATCTTCTTTATAGCAAGAATGAGAGAAATTGATAAAGCTTTAACAATATTTTTAATACTTATCCCACTTGCTGTTTTCTCACTGTTTCCGTCATTAATTAAACAAACCGAAAAAACCTGATGTGCGGAATATCCGGAATAATGAATCTGAATAATGCCCCTGCTGCAGAAAATGCAATAGGAATAATGAATGAACTAATCCATCACCGCGGACCTGACGGCGATGGAATATTTGTTCAGGATAATGTTGCACTTGGAAATACACGCCTAGCAATCATTGACCTGAGACACGAGGCAGACCAACCTATGCATGATTCCACCGGAAGATATGTAATTGTGTACAACGGTGAAATATTTAATTATGTTGAGTTAAGAAATGAACTGCTTGAGAAGGGGTATAAATTTAATAATAATTCAGATACGGAAGTTATATTAAATTTATACAAAGAGTACGGCACAGAATGCCAGCATAAGCTTAACGGCATGTGGGCTCTTGCTATATGGGATAAAAAAGAAAAAACATTATTCTGTTCAAGAGACAGGTATGGTATTAAACCGTTCTATTACTATCTTGATAATAATAGGTTCATATTCGGTTCCGAGATTAAACAAATTTTCAGTCAGGGAGTAGAAAAAACTCCGGATGACGAAACAATATACGATTACCTTCTTTTTAATTTCATTGACCATAACGAACAAACATTTTTCAAGAATATCAGGAAGCTTCCTGCGGGCTACCAGGTAATAATAAAAAACAATAATGTCCGGGTTTCAGGATGGTATAAGCTTAACGAAAATTTAATTGATGTAACAGATGAGAAAAAGCTATACAAAGATTTTTACGACCTGATATATGATTCGGTCAGAATAAGATTAAGAAGTGATGTTGAGGTAGGAAGCTGTTTAAGCGGAGGGTTGGATTCTTCAACCATTGTTTGCCTGATGCATGATATTTTAAAAAATGAAGGTAAGACTGACATACAAAAAACCTATACAGCAGCATACGATGACCCGGCTCTGGATGAAAGAAAATATGTTGAAGAAGTTTTAAACCAAACTAACTCGGCCAAATATTATTTATTTCCTGAATCATCTGGATTATTATCGGATTTTGGCAGGATGGTCTGGCACCAGGAAGAACCATTCACCAGCGCATCTATTTACGCACAATGGTGTGTTTTTAAAAAAATACATGAATCAGGTATTAAGGTTGTGCTTGATGGTCAGGGCTCTGATGAAATTCTGCTTGGTTATTTTTCGTTTTTCCCGTTCTACCTGAAAAGGTTAATGTACAATCCTTTTAAATTTGCTTCAAGCTTCTTAAAGGGCGTAGGAACAACACAACAGGGTTTAATGAAATTTTCACAAAGCTTTGTGTATTTCAATTCACCTTCAATTAGATATAAGCATGTTTTAAATGAAGGGGAAAATTTTTATAATGAAGATTTTGTTAACAATTACAACAGGAAAGCCGTATTCGAACAAAATATCGGGGCAAAAAACCTTTCGGCTAACAGGATGGCTAATCTATGGAATATTTCACTTCCTTCTCTGCTGAGATATGAAGATAAAAACTCAATGGCTTTTTCCGTTGAAGCAAGACTGCCGTTCCTTGACCACAGGTTAGTTGAATTTATCTTTTCAATACCATATGATTATTTAATCAGAAACGGCTGGACTAAATTTGTATTACGGGAATCGATGAAAAATGAAATACCGGAAGATATAAGATTGCGAAAGGGGAAACTGGCATTTTCTGTTCCTCAAAAAAAGTGGCTGAAGGAAATATCTTCATTTATTGAAGATACTTTTAATGATGATTTTAAATCAGGTAAATATATAAATAAAAATACTGCTCTGAAATTATTCAATGGTGGAAATTATAACGATAAACTGTTTTTCAGAGCTTTTACACTTGAAAAATGGATGAAGGTTTTTAATTTACAAAGTGAATAATGACAACAAAAACTAATAAGTTTGTAACTATAGTTGCAACAATCTTTTTGATCGGCTTTCTTTTTTATATGCTTAGAGAGCTTCAATCGATACTTGTACCTTTCTTTCTTGCTATTATATTGTCGTTCGTATTTGAACCCCTATTAGTATTTCTAAAGAGTAAAAGAATTCCCTCATCGGTAGCTATAGCTATTGTTCTGTTAATAATTATTGTAATTGCAAACATAGCAAGTGTTTTTATTGTAACAAGCATAAATACGTTCTCAAATGAATTTCCGCGTTACGAAGCGAAGTTCAGGGATATGTCGGTATCAATGATAAGCAATCTGAACATTCCAAAGGAAGATGTTGATAAATTCAATGAATCAATTAAAATAACCAACCTTTTACAACAGGGTTCTATTACTGCAGCGTTAACATCTCTATTTACCGGCTTTATTGGGATATTTGGAGATTTTATACTGATATTAATTTACATTGTTTTTATACTGACAGAAATTACAAGTATTAAGCAAAGAATTTCTAAGGCATTTTCAACAGAGCGGGCAAAAGAAATTTCAGGGATTATAACTGAAATTTTCACCGATGTAAGAAAGTATATATCACGTAAAACCCTCATTAACCTGGTACAGGGTGTAGTATTTGCTTTTATACTATGGCTCTTTGACGTGGATTTTTATATAATTTGGGGATTTTTATGTTTCCTGAGCCATTATATACCCAATATTGGCTCTTTAATTTCAACAATTCTGCCTGCTATTACTGCGCTGCTTCAATATGATTCTATAATAACTCCAATAATAATAGTCATTTTGCTGATAATTGTACAAAATATCATAGGGAATGTAATTGAACCGAAGTTTCTCGGAGACCAGCTTGATCTGAGCCCGCTGCTTCTTTTGGTATCATTAATTTTCTGGGGATATGTATGGGGTATTGTTGGTATGATACTATCAGTCCCGATTATGAGCATGATAAAAATAATTCTAAGTAAGTTTCCCACTACAAAACCAATCTCAATAATGATGAGTTACGGACACAAGTCGGTGCTTGTGAAAGAAGAGAGCCGTTTAACAAGTCGCATTAAAACAAGTATTAAGAAGACACTCAAATAATCCATCCCGGAATTTTTATGCGATAAAAATCATTCACATACAAACAAACATATTCCAATAGATATAAAAAAAACAAAAATACTTACAATTTAGATTTGATATTTTTAAACGGGAGTATTATATTCCCCGTTAATATAATATAAGTAAAAATAAGTCCTATATAAAACAATAATTTACAGTATAAAATTTTCGAAATACAAAACATATATTAACAAATTCTAAAAAATAAAAAAACACAATAACCAGAAAGGATAAAATGAACAGAAATATTTCCATTTCAGTCCTGGCAGTAATCCTTATAGGATTTTTCACGGCAGGGTTCATATCAATTGGTTCAGACCGCAGTTCCAAAAACCCGGTCTTACCGGAAAATCTTGGAACGGTAGTTCATCCAGTCTCTCAAAACAGTGATTTACCCCCCATTTATACAGATAACTTTGATGGGGCAAATGATACAACCTCACTCAAAGCAAGAGGATATAAAGTCTGGTACAGAGGATCCGGCCCGCAAGGCACTTTCGCAACATGGTTCCAGGGAGATGGCGGCGTATTTCCCGCTTTTAATGGTCCTGCAACCGGGTATGTAGCATGTAACTATCAGGTAGTTACAGGTACTAATAATATTGATAGCTGGCTTGTAATACCCAGGGTTACCGGTGGATTGGTTGCAGGTGACAGCTTAATATTTCGCATTAGATCCACTTATGTCGCAACAACTAATTATCCCGATTCCTTCAGAGTTATGTATTCAGCAATAGGTGACTCTATTCCGGAAGGCACATGGGTAGAACTTGGAAGATTCAGAGCATTAAACCCACCGGTTGGACAAAATACGTGGGAACGCAGAGGTTTCAGAGCTCCAACAGCGGGAGTCAATGCAAGGTTTGCCATCAGGTATAATGTTGTGAACGGCGGACCGAACGGCTCAAACTCTGATTATAGCGGTATTGATGCATTAGAAATAATAAGAACTTCTGCACCTTCAACATGTAATAATTATTCATCACAATGGTGCGCATTAGGAGCATTCCCGGTTCTGCCGGCTGCTACTTATTTTGATGCTGCTTCATGGGTTGGTGATACATTATATGTACAAGCACCATCAACTGCAGGTGCAGGGGCAACTACAATTTACAGATATACTTATGGCGGTTCATGGTCAACAGGTGTACCGTGCCTAACTGCTGTATCAGGTGCTTCGATGAGCACTGCCGGAGGTAAATTATATCTTATCGGCGGCGGCGCATCAGTAACAGTCGGCGGCACAACTGTTCAGGAATATAATCCTGCAACAGGTACCTGGACAGCAAAAGCTCCGTTACCCGCGGCATTATCGGCTCATGGTTCAGTAACATGGGGTGATAGTGTAATATTTGTAGTAGGCGGTCCTTATACCGGAGCCGCAACTAACTTAGCTGTACATTATTACAGAGTTGCTTCCAATACATGGGGAACAATTGCCGCATCGTTACCTTCAGGGCAGGGCAGAAGAACCTTTGCTATGGGTATAACCGGTGGAAATAAAATAGTTATTTCATGCGGATTTAATACAGTATATCTTAATTCTACTTACGTGGGAACAATAGGTGCAAATGCAAGCCTGATTACCTGGACTGCAGCTCCTAATGCACCTGTAGCTTTAAGCCGTCCCGGTGGAGTTGGATTTAATAACTATTTCTATCTTGTCGGCGGTGATACAAATACGACAGCAGTTAAAAATGATAAAGTATTTGTGTTTAACTCACAGACTAATACATGGTTCTACACGATACCTTCAAATCCAAACCCGGTATCGAACATGATGAATGCTATAACAGCGAAATGTATTAATGATACAGTAAAAATATTCCAGGCGGGCGGATACACTGCTGCCAGTGCGGCATCAAATGTATTTGCAGTACTTGGATGCGGACCGACAATTACAGGTATTCCGAATATAACTAATGAAATACCTTCTTCTTATTCATTATCACAAAATTATCCAAATCCGTTTAACCCGTCAACAAAGATTTCATTTGCACTGCCAAAAGCAGGCAACGTGAAACTGATAGTATTTGACTTGCTTGGACGCGAGGTGGCTACTCTTGTTAATGAATACAGAACTTCAGGTAATCATGTTGTAGATTTTAACGCAGTAAATTTTGCAAGCGGTGTTTATTTCTACAGAATTGAAGCAGGCGATTTCACAGCTACTAAAAAGATGCTGCTCGTGAAATAATTACCTGAATATTTTCCAGATTTCACTTAAAGCCCCGCATACTCTTGCGGGGCTTTTTATTTACCCCCCTGCTTTATTCTTATTGTTAATTTCTGCCATTTTGATGATGTATTAATGTAAAAACAGCAATATTTTTTAAATATTCTCTTGATTTTTTAAATATTAATGTTAAATTTATAATAATCCTACAAGCTTATTGCTGATTTTCCTACAATGTATAAGCTTATACTCAAACGGTCATGTTGATTATTTTTTTCTGCTGAATTTACTGTGTAAAGATAGTTAGAATCAGTGTCAATATTGTGTCGCAATCGCTTTCATTGCTAAAATTATTGGAAATTTCATGTAAAGTTAACTTTAGGTTGATATTGGATGCTTAGCCATATTATCCAATTCTGAGAGACATAATTCTCAAAAACTTAAATCATAAAATCATGAAAAAAACTTATCTGTTTGAAATCAGAGCTGCAGCTTTGATTTTATTTCTTGTTTTTTCTGCAAGTGTTTTTTCTCAGACACCGCAGTATTACAATTCAAACACCGGGACATCAAGCAACTCATTTCCTTTTAACATGTCACCCGGTAAAGCACTTAATACTATCGTTCTTCCCGGAGAATTTACCCAGCCATCACCTCTTCCTTCGGGAATGAAAATTACAAAAGTATATTTTCGTTCAAACACAACAGGTTCCCGGACTTATACTAACCTGCATATTTTATTGAAGCAGGATGTTATAACTTCACTAACTTCCGGACAATTTTATTCAGGTGCAATGGATACGGTATATTCCAATGCTTCTGCAACTATTGCAACTACACAAGGTCAATGGGTGAGTATTGAATTAAATACTCCTTATAACTATGACCCAACCAAGAGCTTGATAATCTTTGCAGGACAATGCGGATATTCAGGAACAGGATTTTCAATTTTTAATTCAACACAAAGCGGTACCAGAAGAGTATGGTCAGTTGGTGGATGTCCGTTCGTACCTTATGCAGGTGGTGACGGTGCTATGTGTGATTTTGGTGTAGATGTTGTTCCTGCCGGTCCTACAATTTGCAACTATTATTCATCACAGTGGTGTGCTCTCAGTGCATTCCCGGTTCTGCCTGCAGCAACTTATTTCAGCGCAGCAGCTTGGCTTGGTGATACATTATATGTACAGACACCATCATCAGCAGGTGCAGGAGCAACTACAATTTACAGATATAAGTACGGCGGAACATGGTCAACAGGTGTACCGTGCTTAGTAGCGGTTTCAGGTGCATCTTTGTCAGCATGCAATGGTAAATTGTATCTTATCGGCGGCGGTTCATCAGTTACAACACCTACTAACAATTGCCAGGAATATAATCCTGCTACAGGTACATGGACAGCTAAAGCTCCAATTCCGGTTGCCTTGGCAGCCCATGGCGCAGCAGTATGGGGTGATAGTGTAATATTCATTATGGGTGGCCCATACACAGGTCCTTCAGCAAATACATATTTTTACAGACCGGCATCCAATACCTGGGGTACTTCTACACCATTTACAGGTGCCAGAAGAACTTTTGCAGCAGGTATAGTATCGGGAAATAAATTAGTTGTAGCAGCAGGATACAGCGGTTCAGCTTATTTAAATTCAGTACAAATAGGTACAATTGGTTCAAATGCATCAACAATCACATGGACAGCAGGACCTAATACATTTACAACGCTCAGCAGACCGGCCGGAACATCATACAATAATTTCTTCTACCTGGTCGGCGGTGATACAAATGGAACAGCCGGTAAGAATCCGTTTGTAAAGGTTTATAATGGAGCCTCCAATACCTGGATATACAGCATATCAAGCAATCCGAATCCCGTATCGAACATAATGAACGGTATTGCATTAAAATGTACAAATGATACAGTGAAATTATTCCAGCCGGGAGGATACACAACGGTTGGAACAAACAGCTTTGCAGTAGTTGGCTGCGGACCGACATTTGTAGGTTTACAGAATCCAACATCAGAAGTACCGGTAAGTTATTCATTGTCACAGAACTATCCGAACCCGTTCAACCCTTCGACTACAATAGCATTCACATTGCCAAAAGCAGGAAATGTGAAACTAGAGGTATTTGATGTACTTGGACGTAATGTCGGAACACTGATAAATGAATTCAGAACTTCAGGTAATCATACAATAAACTTCAATGCATCAAGCTTATCAAGTGGTGTTTATTTCTATACTATTACAGCAGGTGACTTTACTGCAACAAAGAAGATGCTATTGATAAAATAAACGATATTATATTTTATAAATCCCGCTCTGCGGGGCTTATAAAGTAATTGTTGAATACAATATAAATTTTCAAAAAGTCCCGCGTGTAAATGCGGGGCTTTTTTTTATATCACCAGGTTTGCTCTTATTAATGATATCTTTCAATATGTTCATATGTTGGTGAAAAAACAGCTTTTATTCTTAATTTTCACTTGACTTTTTCAATATTAATTTTAAATTTAGGGTATTACTACAAGCTTATTACCGGGTTATTCTTCAATATAATAAGCTAATATTCTTCTGTTAATGTTGATAAAATTTGACGGTGTATTTACAGGTTACACATAGTTAGAATTTAATATCAATGTTGCGTCACAATCGCTTTCATAGCTAAACAAGTCGGAAATTTCATGTAAAGTTAATTTTAGGTTGATATTGGATGCTTAGCCATATTATCCAATGCTGAGAGACATAATTCTCAAAAACTTAAATTATAAAACCATGGAAAAAACTTATCGCATCTCAATCAAAAATGCGGCCGCAGTTTTGATTTTACTTCTTGCATTTTCAGCAAGTATTTTTTCGCAAACACCTCAATACTATAATTATGCTACAGGTGGAAATGCTAATTCATACCCATTAAATATTCCGGGAGGAAAAATGGTTCAGTGGCTTGTTGGTCCCGGGGAATTTAATACACCGGGTCCTGCAATTACCGGAAATATAACAAAACTTTATTTAAGAATTGCAACAGGATATCCCTTAGGTCCTTTTACTTACACCACTTTTAACATTATATTTTCACAAACATCAATAACATCATTCACATCGGGTTCATTTTATTCCGGTACATTTGACACAGTATATAAAAGAGCAAATGTAACACTGCAGGGAGCTGCAGATACCTGGCTTATGATTACATTAGATCATCCGTATGCATATAATCCTGCTCAAAGCCTGGTTATACAAATAGAGCATTGCCAGGCTCCCGGAGCATCCAGTTACAGTCTGGCACATACACCAATAACAGGGAGTGTCAGAAGATTGTATAGTGTGGGTGGATGTCCGTTTGCATACAGCGGCTCAACCGGAGGTGTCGTTAACTGCGGTGTAGATATTACAACAGGCGGCGGTCCGGTAAACAGGGCAATGTTTCTTCCTGTCCCGGGATCAAGTTCAAATTATGTTTCAATACCTTATAATGCAGCAATGGTTGGTTTCCAGAACATTACCATTGAAGGCTGGGTAAAAATCGGCGGCACAACTACTGCAAACACTGTTCTAAATAAAGGTGCTGCTTCTTTTGATTACCAGTTAGGCATCAATGCAACATCAACACTGCCATTTTTCAGAGCAGGCGGGACAGTTGTTTCAGGAACCGGTATTACATTAACACCCGGTGTATGGACACATTTAGCTGTTACATGGGATGGTACGGCAGTTAAATTCTATAAAGACGGCGTAATGATAATCAGCGTGCCCTCAACATTAACGCTTGGCAGCTCAGCCGGTGAAATGCGTATTGGCAGAGGCAATGCCGATGCCGGCTCAGGAGGTATTGATGAACTCAGATTATGGAGCGTTGCAAGAACACAGGCAGAAATAAGTGCTAATATGTGCAATAAATGGGTTCCTAACAATACAACTGGCTTAAAAGCAAAGTGGCATATGGACAGTACATTCACGGATTCTATCAGCAGCTTTAATGGCTCACCAATGGGTGCTGTAACATTTGATACTGCAACGGTATGTACTCCAGTTGCAATTAAACCGGTCAGCAATGAAATACCGATGACATATGTATTAAGCCAGAACTATCCTAATCCTTTCAACCCGACAACAATGATTAATTTCTCAATTCCAAAATCGGGATATGTTGAAATTAATGTATTCGATATAACGGGAAGAAAGATATCAACTCTGGTAAGTGACCCATATGCAGCAGGCTCATATTCAGTTGAGTTCAAAGCAAATAATTTAGCATCCGGAGTATACTTCTATACAATAACAGCAGGGGACTTTACTGCAACAAAGAAGATGCTTTTGATAAAATAAATGATAATTTATTTTAGAAATCCCACTCTGCGGGATTGATAAAATAAACGATATTATATTTTAGAAATCCCACTCTGCGGGATTGATAAAATAAACGATATTATATTTTAGAAATCCCACTCTGCGGGATTGATAAAGTACTATGTTTAAAATATTTTGAATTTTTAAAAAGTCCCGCATGATAGCGGGACTTTTTTTGTGGAATAATGATTATTCTTATAAAAGATTTGTTTAATTTATTTTGTATTGAACTGTCATTTTAAAATAAATACATTATTTTTACCTGTGTTAATTTGCTTTATATTATTTTCTCTAAAAAATAATGAATAAAATTATAATTAGGATAACATATATTTATTTTGCTGTATTTTTTTTACTTGTATTATTCACTTCGCATGCAGGACAGAATAATATAACTTACCGGAATATCTCGGGTGCTGTAAATGAACCCTGCGATTTTGTCTGGTCAGCACAGCAATCAGGTGTTACAAACGTGCTGACAACAGTAAAAGCTGTAAATGATTTAACCGGGTGGGCTGCAGGAAACGAAGGTGTAATTAAGACAACCGACGGAGGTTCTAATTGGATATCTGCATCCGCTTCCGGTCAGCTTAATGGTACGGTATTTTGCATAGAAGCAATAGATTCAATTAACGCATGGGTTTCAACAACTCCTTCTGCAACATGTATATTTAAAACAACTAACGGCGGAGTAAACTGGATACAAGTGTTTAACCAGGCAAACGGTTTCATAAACGGCATACAGATGATTAATGCTGAAACAGGTTATGCCTGCGGTGATCCTGTTGGCGGTGTTTGGACATTAATTAAAACTACAAATGGAGGAGATAACTGGACTCAAATTTCATCTGCTCCGCCACAGATAAATAATGAATTTGGCTTTAACAATACTTTTAAGATAATAGGAACAAACATGTGGTTTGCCACAAATCTAAGCCACGTATATGTTTCCACAAACCTAGGGTTAAACTGGATAAGCAGCCTTACACCCGGCTTAGATTATATTTTCACTTTGCATTTTAATAATGATACCTGCGGAATAGTTACAGGTTCAACGGCATTAATAACAACAAATGGCGGAACATACTGGGCGCCGGTTACAGGTACAATTCCGGGTTCCGGTGATATGTTTGGTGCTGAAGGATTTGGTTCGGAATATTTCTGGATATTGAGAGGTTCAGGTATTTATTCAACATCAAACGGCGGAATAAACTGGAAGACGGTTACAGAAATCACACCTTCAGGCGAGTTATATGCAATAGATTTTGCTGTCTCATCAGGCTGTCCCGGGGGCTGGGTGGTCAGCAATGACGGCTCAGTTTATGCAATGAAATTTGTAACAGGTATAAATAATACAGGTAATAATATACCGGCATCATTTATATTAGAACAAAATTATCCAAATCCGTTTAATCCTAAAACAATTATCAATTACCAATTAGCAATGAACAGTGATGTGAAATTATCAATCATTGATATAACCGGAAAGGAAATTGCTGTACTTGTTAATGAAAATCAGAATGCAGGAAGCTATAATGTGGAATGGGATGCTTCTGATTATTCAAGCGGGGTATATTTTTATCAGATTACCGCAGACCCTATCGGGGAAGCGGGGAATTTTTCAGCATCAAAGAAAATGCTGTTGATAAAATAAATGATAATTTATTTTTGAAATGCCGTTCTGCGGTATTGATAAAATAAATGATAATTTATTTTTGAAATGCC
>RPQH01000123.1 GCA_003820375.1 Ignavibacteriota bacterium | reverse complement strand
TTTCAAATTGATCGTTCATTTTGCCCCTCCTTTATTATTTCTCTTACTAAATTAATTATTAATTTAGTTTTTTGAGGGGACATATGTCACTATTTTATTAATACCATTTTTTTGGAATCAAATAAATTACCATCAATCATTAAGCTATAAAAATAAATCCCCGATGCAAACTGAGAAGCATCCCATTCAGCTTCATATGTTCCTGCATTTTGTTTTTGATTAACAAGAACAGCAGCTTTCTTTCCCATTACATCATAGATTAAAAGCTGTACATAATTGCTCATTGGTAATTGATAATTGATAATTGTTTTTGGATTGAACGGGTTTGGATAATTTTGATATAACTTGTATTGCTGCGGTATTTCATTTGAGATATTCTCAATTCCAATTGCATTCACGCTATCATAGTAATATTGAGCAACATCGCTTAATTGCTTTAACTTTGTAACTGAGTTAAGATTACTATTTCCACGGGCAATTAATTGTGCTGCAACTATTATTTGAGTATCACCAGGATTTATCTTTAGCTGTTTAGAACCGGAACTAATTATCATCTTCCTGTCCGCAGCTCCATTTACAGGTATAACAGTACCGCTTAAAGAATCCGGACCGCCGCAATTTTTAACCGAACCAGATGGATTTCCCGGTAATCCTTCATTCCAACCCAGTCCTGTCTCAGGATCGCCTGAATAAACAAACTTAGTTTTTAAAGAAGGGCTGCCACCCGGCGGAATCACCCATGGCGTCTTATCTTTTTTTACACCGGTTAGAAAATAATACGCATTTATTGCTTCGCCATTTGGATCAAGTTCGCACGGAGGCGTAGTTGCAGCGCTTCCCGAAAAATATACAAAGGAGGTCATTCCTAATTGTGTACCATCATTTTTCTTAGCACTTCTTATAAGCTTAAACCCTACGGCAGGAGGATTGATACCATAGGAATAAGAACCATCATCATTATTATCACCGTTATAACAAAAGCCCAATCTTCTTATAGTGTCGCATCCTATATAATCATCGCTTGCATTCCCCAAATCAGGGTCAGTAACAATCGCAAAGAAAGTGCTATCCCAGGAAAATTTATTTTTATTTATTACCTGCCATTTTATATATTGAATATCTTCTAATCCGGGTATACCATAACACCAGGCGGTTAGTCTAATCTCTGCAAACATAGGAACTGTCCCTCCCCCAAATCCTTCCCCCATTGTATGTGTCTCAGGAAATCCATCAGTAAAGCAAGCAAAGATTGTTTGTGAAGCACCTTTTACCCCAGGTGTATCTATAAAAGGTTCATAAATATTATTGTTGTTAACATCTATAAATGGAGCACCGAATGGCGTCATTAACTGCCAGTTTAGCCAATCAGGATCATTAATAAAATTTCTACGAACTTTATATAATTTAAATCTTGAATCTGTTTTAGGTTTAGGAGTGCCTGCTGAGTCAATTATATAACCCGGAGCAAGTTCTCCTTTGTATGAGCACATGAATTCCCTAAGGTTATTTTGAATATAGGCTCCGCAGGAAAGTCCTGCTGTAAACACAGCATACTTTCCTGAACCTTTAGGCCATTCAAATCCCGGTGTATTTGATGTTCTTAAATCCTGGTCAAATATTCCGGTATTAATAAAACTTGCATTAATGTTGTTCCCGTCTAACTGAACCTGTTGAATAACAACATTACTGCCGGGTAAAACCCCTGCAAAAAACAGGACAATCAAAGTAAAAAGTATTAATGAAATATACTTATTCATTTGTATTTCTTATTTTATTAAAAGCATTTTCTTACTATCTATTATTTTATTATCAATAATTAAACTGTAAAAATATACACCGCTTGAATAATTTCCTGCATCCCAATCTATTTCATATGTACCTGCATTTTGTTTTTGATTAACAAGAACAGCAATTTCCTTGCCCATTACATCATAGATTACGAGCTTCACATTATTGCTCATTGCTATTTGATAATTGATAATTGTTTTTGGATTAAACGGATTTGGATAATTTTGATAAAGCTTATAACCTGACGGGACCTGAGAAGATATTTCCTTCACGCCGAATATTCCTCCGTTTTCGCACATCGCTTTCACTACATCACTCAATGACATTAACATAGTAATAGAATTTAAATTGCTTGAGCCCCGGGCTATCATTTGAGCAATTAATATCTTCTGTGTATCGCCCGGATTTAAATTCTTATTCTCAGCACCATAATTCATTATCATTCTTCTATCACCTGGTACACCCGTAAAGAAAGGACCTGTAAGCGAATTGCCGCAGTTTCCAATTCTTCCGTCTGATTCATCCCAACCTGCTCCCCAGGGCTGACCTGAATAAACATACTTTGTTATAAGTGACGAATTACCGCCTGGTGGAATTACCCATGGGGTACCGTCTTTCTTTAAGCCTTTCATGAAGTTATATGCTCCTTCAGGCTGTCCGTTAGGGTCGCTTTCACATGGCGGAGTATTGCCGCAGCTTACACACCGAATGTAATCAAAGGAACTTAAGCCGGCATAACCGGGAATACAATTCAGGAACTGCATACCTACAGCAGGAGGGTGTAATCCATAGCCATAACCGCCCTCATCATTGTCATCACTATTATAGCAGTAGCCCAGGTTGCGTGTAGTATCACATCCGATATAATCATCATCTGAACCGCCAAGGTCAACATCTGAAAATATTGAAAAATAAGTTGACTGCCATTGAACTTTACTTTTATTTATCACATCCCATTTTAAGAATTGTACATTCTCTAAACTTGGTTTATCATTAAAACCCCATGCAGTTAAATGTACTTCCGCATACAGCGGCAATGTACCGCCGCCAAATCCTTCTCCAATTGTATGTGTCTCCGGAAAACCGTCTGTAAAGCATACAAATATTGTTTGTGATGCTCCTTTAATTCCGGGTGTATCTGTTGCAGGTTCATATTGATTATTACCGTTTACATCAACATAAGGTGCACCGATTGGTACCATCTGTCCCCATTCAGCCCAATCCTGGTTTGTATTCATATTGTCACCGCGTTTAACAGAATATATTCTGAAGCGGTTATCTGTTCTTGCAACAGATATTCCTGATGAATCGAAAATATATCCGGGTGTATATTCACCTTTATAAGAAGCCATCGCTTCTCTGAGAATTCCGTTATACATTGCCGCAATACATAAGCCCGAAGTAAATATTGCATACCGTCCCGTACCCTTTGGCCATTCAAATCCCGGCTTATTTGCCAGCCTTATATCCTGATTGAAAATTCCGGTATTTGTTATGTATGTTCCTATGTTATTGGGAGTAAAGCGTTTCCATGTTGTGAACAAGCTGTCGTATCTTCTTTGATAAAGCTTTCCGTTTTTGCCTGCTGTCCATGCACCATCCGCTGAATAGGGATATACGGAATTCAAATCAACGGTTGTGCCGGTATTTTGGCGTGTCCAGCTTACTCCGTAGTTTGTGCTTCTTAATATAATACCGCTGTCACCTGCTATCCATCCTGAAGCATTTATTGCTTTAAGATTAGCGGTAGTACCGCTGTTTACAGCAATCCAGTTTAAGCCGCCGTTTGTAGTATGTAATATCGTACCGTTATTACCGGCAATCCATCCGTTAACTGTATTGGAAAATACAATTGAATTAAGAGCTGCAGTTGTGCCGCTGTTTTGTTCTACCCAGTTCGCTCCCCAGTTTGTAGTGTAAATAATAGTACCTGAGTTACCGACAGCCCAGGCGTAATAACCAAGAGCACTGATTGAATTCAGGTCTGCTCCCTGCATGCTTCTTACTGTAGTCCAGTTAACACCATAGTTTGTTGTTAATAATACAGTACCGAATGCACCTGCTGCGTAATAATAAGATGAAGCGGCTCTTGTTACCGAATTTAAACCGTTTGATGCTCCCGTGATTGAAAAACTCCAGTTAACACCGTTGTTTGTACTTCTGTAAATTGTATTTGATTCACCAACTACAATAATAAAATTGCTTCCGTCATAACAAATTGATCTTAAATCATTAGTAGTATTTAAATTTACCGGAAACCAATTGTTACCTGTGTTACTTGTTCTCAGCAATGTTCCGTTATCACCTGCAATAAAATTTCCGAAGATGCAGTTTAAATTGTTTGTCGTTCCGCTGTTTACAAGATACCATGTGTAAACCTGTGAGTAAATTGCAGAGCATGAAATTACAACAATGATGAATAAAATATTTATTATTGTTTTCATTGTTTTATTTGCTTAATCAAAAATTATAATCTTTTTTATGAATATAAATTAGTTACTTAAGAAGTATCATTCTCTTTGTTTCAATAATAATGTTATTAGTTATCAATGAATAGAAATAAATTCCTGATGCAAATTGTGATGCGTTCCATTCAACTTCGTATGTACCGGGAGAGAGTTTTTCGTTTAACAATACTTCAATTTCTTTACCGGGTAAATCATATATTACCATCTTTACCCGTTCACCCCCCTTGCCCCTCTCAAGGGGGGAACCGGTTACTGCGAACTTAATCTTTGTTGATGGATTGAACGGGTTTGGGTAATTTTGATAAAGTTTAAATTGTTCCGGCACATTAGATGAAATATTATTAACACCAATCACATATCCGCTGTCATAATATATTTGAGCCGCGTCGCTTAACTGCTTCAGCTTAGTAACTGAATTGAGATTGCTGGTTCCTCTTGCAATTAATTGGGCAACTACAATAATCTGTGTATCATTTGGATTCATTTTTAAATTAACAGAACCTGAACCCATTACAAAATGTTTATCACCAACAGGATTAACAGTTAATATATTTCCGGTGAGACTTCCTCCGCAATTCAAAACGCAGCCGGAGGGATTGCCAGGTATACCTTCATTCCAACCTTGCCCGGTTTCAGGATCGCCCGAATACACAAACTTTGTGATAAGTGATGTATTACCACCGGGAGGAACAACATATGGTGTGCCGTCAGCTTTATATCCTTTCATGTATCTGTAAGCAGGTAATTGCTCCCCGTTAGGGTCTTGCTCACAAGAAGCTCTGTGAGTGTGATAATCAATAAATGAAGTTAATCCGATGTAACTTCCATAGTTTGATTTCGGTGAACGTATTAACCTGAAACCTATTGCTGGTGGATTGATGCCATAAGAATAGGAACCTTCATCATCGTTATCTCCATTGTAACAAAAACCTAATCTTCTTATTGTGTCGCACCCTATATAGTCGTCACCTGCAAAGCCCAAATCAGGGTCAGCAACAATTGCAAAAAAGGTTGAATCCCACATGTATTTATTTTTATTTATCACCTGCCACTTCATATATTGAATATCCTGCAGTCCCGGAATGTCATAACACCATGCAGTCAATCTTACCTCGGCATACATAGGAGCTGTTCCGCCGCCGAATCCTTCCCCAATTTTATGCTCTCCAGGAAAGCCGTCTGTCAGGCATACAAATAAAGTTTGTGATGCATTCTTTACACCAGGTGTATCAATAAAAGGTTCATATATATTATTATGATTTACATCAACAAACGGAGCACCGAATGGTACCATTAACTGCCAGTTAAGCCAGTCTGGATTGCTGTTATAACTATCGGTTCGTTTTATTTTATAAATCCTGAATCTTGAATCAGTTCTTACAGTAGGTATTCCAAAAATATCTCTAATATAACCCGGGGCAAGCTCTCCTTTATATGAGTTCATAAACTCCAGAAGGTTACCATTCACATACGCCCCGCAGCTTAATCCTGCAGTAAACATTGCATGTTGACCAGAACCCTTTGGCCATTCAAATCCGGGATGATTTGTTATATGCAAATCCTGGTCAAATATTCCTGTGTTATAAAAATAGGATTTGATGTTATTGCCATCCAGCTCAACCTGCTGAATTATTATCCGGTCATTAAATAATGCCGCTATGAAAAATACCGGCAGAAATACTACAATGAGTGTTTTATATATGTTATAAATATTTTTCATTTTAGTAATACCATTCTTTTAGTTTCAACCGGAACACCATTAGTTAATAATGAATAGAAGTATATTCCGGAAGCAAATTGTGATGCATCCCATTCGGCTTCATAAGTTCCGGGTTTTAGCTCTTCATTCACAAGAGTTGCTATTTCTTTACCAAGTACATCATATATAATGAGCTTAACGTTTGACTTTTCGCGTTTCACGTTTGACATTACACTAAACTTTATCTTAGTTGATGGGTTGAATGGGTTAGGATAGTTTTGAAATAGCTTATACTCCCGAGGTATTTCATTTGTTATATTGTTTACACTCATCACGTACCCGCTGTCATAATAAAATTGTGCAATATCGCTTAGCTGTTTTAGCTTTGTAACTGAATTGAGATTGCTGGTTCCTCTTGCAATGAGTTGCGCTGCAACTATAATTTGCGTATCACCGGGGTTTATTTTTAAATTATTAGCACCAGAACTCAGAATTATTCTTCTATCACCCATTGGATTTACAGTTACTATATAACCTGTATAACTAGTATCGCCACCGCAATTTTGTACTGAGCCGGAAGGACTTCCCGGGATACCTTCATTCCAACCTAAACCTGTTTCAGGGTCTCCGGAATAACAAAACTTAGTTACATAAGAAGCATTTCCACCGGGAGGAATCACCCAGGGAGTTCTGTCTTTTTTCATTCCACGCATTAGATTATATGCCGGTAATGGTTCACCGTTAGGATCTTTCTCGCAAGCAGCCCCCGGGGTATTGGTACTTGTAAAATGTGAATATGAAGTCATCCCGAGATATTGCCCGTAATTACTTTTAACACTTCTAATTAATTTAAAGCCAACAGCGGGGGGATTTATACCATATGAGTAAGAGCCTTCATCATTGTTATCTCCATTGTAACAAAAACCTAATCTCCGTATAGTATCACAACCAACATAATCATCATTAGCACTTCCCAAATCGGGGTCACTGGTAATAGCAAAAAAAGTACTGTCCCATAAATACTTATTTTTATTTATAACCTGCCACTTCATATATTGAATATCCTGCAAGCCGGGAATATCATAAGCCCATGCTGTCAATCTTATTTCAGCAAACATTGGTGACGTTCCGCCGCCAAATCCTTCTCCAACTTTATGCTCTTCCGGAAAACCATCTGTAAGACATGCAAATAAAGTTTGTGATGCATTCTTTACGCCCGGTGTATCAATAAGCGGTTCATAAATATTATTTTGGTTAACATCAGTATATGGAGCACCATAAGTAACCATTAATCCCCAGTTAAGCCAATCGGGATTGTTAATATGATTATCTGTGCGGCTGACTTTCCAGATTTTAAACCTGTAATCCGTTTTTGCAATTGGTGTTCCGGTTGAGTCCATTATGTAACCGGGGGCAAGCTCACCCATATACGAGCACATAAATTCTTTCAAGCTGTCCTGTATATATGCACCACAGGAAAGTCCTGCTGTAAATATTGCATACTGATCTGTACCCTTTGGCCATTCAAACCCCGGGTGATTTGCTAAATTTGCATCCTTATCAAATATTCCGGTATTATAAAAATACGCTTTAATATTATTTGCATCTAAGTTCACCTGCTGGATAATAACATTATCATTTAGTGCTGCCGCTATAAAAACTGCCAGTAAAAAAACAGCAGTCAGATTTTTAAATATGCTTTTTATATTTTTCATTTTAGTAATACCATCCTTTTTGTTTCTGAATAGTTGTTTACCTGCAATTGATAAAAATAAACACCGCTTGAGAAGTTAGAAGCATTCCATTCAACTTCGTATGTGCCCGGTGTAAGACTCTCATTAACTAAAGTTACAATCTCTTTTCCAAGAATATCATAAATGACCAGTTTTACCAAATCATCTCCCCTGCCACCTTCGAAGAGGGAATTGGTTACTTCAAATTTTATCTTTGTAGATGGATTAAACGGGTTGGGATAATTCTGCATCAATGAATAACTGCGTGGAATTTCAGTTGTGATATTTTGCACATCAACCGGTGTATGAGTTTCGAATTCATAGTATAGCGGATAACCCGGGTCTATTTCCGGTCTTGTTACCGTATATGGATAAATGTAAAATTCATCATTCATATTATAAATTGAACCTGTGGATTTCAATTTAGCTGACCAAACATACATAACATCGATTAGTGAAGTTATTATTAAATTCTTTTGTGTATAAGCTGTATCAGCATTTGAGCTGTAATTTGACCCGAATATATAGAGTATATCTTTCCCTCCTAATGAGTCTGCCGCCGGTTCCCATTTGCCGTCAGGCGTTCCACCCTGGTCTGCAGGGAATTCAAGGAATGCACAGTTCAGCTGTCTTGGTGCCGGTGTCGCATCTGTTCCATCAACTTCATAAACCTTGAATGGAACCTGTTTCATATCCTGGTATACATAATAATTACCGGGTGTATTGGCTAAATATCTGTAAGCCATTTGTCCTGTGCCATAGCCTGTAAAAACTATTTTTACTTTTCTTAATTCATACGGCTTTAGCTTTGAACTAATATTCGTATAAGTACCTGTTGAAGGATATGATAATGACATTGATTTCGACTGCCACGGCCTTGATTGACCGCCGTGTAAATATTTACTTCCTTCAAGATTGCAGTTTTGTACCGGAGAATATTCCCATCCGTATAATCTTGTCTCAATGCTGTCTATCGACCGGGTTGGGTCTTTTATAACACCAATATTACTCTTTATGCGGTTAACCCTGATTATCATTCCGTCTGCTTCTCTTCCTGTATCTGCTAAAATTACGTGGCTTAAAAGAGTATCAAATGATACTCCGTTATTAAATGAACGAAGTATATTATAGCTTGTATCCGGTGTCCGGAATATTATTCTGTATTTTGCATCTCTGAGTAATGAAGCATTTTTTACTAATGGTAATACACCAATATCTCTTCTATTGGTATTTAATGTATCAAAGGAACCGCCGTTTACAGTGTTTAATATCAAGCCGTCACTGCCTGAGATCCATCCGTTTTTGTTTCCTGCAAAACTAATGCTGTATAAATTATTTACCTTAAAGCTGAATTGCTGGTACCAGTTTGCGCCTCCATTTGTAGTTCCTATTATTCTCCCTGAATCACCTGCCGCAATACCTGTTGATGTATTAATAAAATATACTGAACGCATGATATTGTTTAAGCCTCCGTACTGGTAATACCACCATTCACCTGCTGTAACGGTATTATATATGAAAACAAACTGCTGTCCATATGCTATATATGAACCTGCAATATATCCTGTTTGCGAATTTGGAAAGTGTACTGAGTATAGATTACAAGTAGGACCCAGGTCAACATTTGTTATCCATGATGCTCCTGCATTTAACGATTTTAAAATTTTTCCTGTCTCACCTACTGCCCAGCAATTAGTTGGTGAAGCTGTATATATTGAATTAATATTAGATGTAATATTGCTGTTAACAGCAGTCCAAATTTCGCCGCCATTAGTTGTTCTTATTATTGTTCCATTCTCGCCCGCTGCCAACCCAATATTTGAATCGAAAAAGCAGATAGTATTTAATTTAACGGTAACTCCCGATAGTTTTTGAGTCCAACTGCTACCGTCGTTAGTTGTTTTCAATATTTTTCCACCGTCACCTGCTGCCCATCCTGTTGAAACGGATGTAAAATAAATTGAACGCAGATGCGTATTTATCCCGCTTGTTAATGAGAACCAGGTTCCCCCGCCGTTTGTAGTTTTAATTATTTTGCCGTTACTACCTGCTGCATATCCGGTTAATGTATTTTCGAAATGTGTTGAATACAATGTTTCGGCTGTTCCTGAATTCTGCTGCATCCATCCTGATGGCTGTGAATATGAATATTGAAAACTTATTACAACAGTTAAGATTAATGTTTGTATTAGTGCTTTCATGTGTCTGGCTTTTTAAGTTAATACAAATTAGTATTATAGGTCAGAAATACCAAAGATATTTTTGGGGCTTCCGCAGCCCGGAATTGGGTGAAAAATTCGGGTGTTTATAAACAGGATTTCGGATATATTGCAATTATTATAAAATATCGCCAAATAAAAATGATTTATGTCTGAATTTTTCAGGACAGATTTAGCCTAATGTGACCTCAGAATGATGAAGATAAAGGGTTATTATTGAAGATTTGAGGTGATTTGGATTGAAAAATGAAGATTACAGGTAGAAGATTACAGGTTAATGATTACAAATCTAAGATTGCAGATTGTATCATTTGATTAATACCATAGGTATGGTTTCATTATAATCATTTGCAGTTAGTTTACAGAAATATATTCCCGAAGCAAATTGGTATGCGTTCCACTCTACTTCATAACTGCCAGCAGAAAGCTGTTCATTGACGAGTGTAGCTACTTCTTTTCCAAGAATATCATAAACAGCAAGTCTGACTTCTAATTTCTTATTTCCCGCTTCCTGAGGTACATCAATTTTTATCTTTGTTGCCGGGTTAAATGGGTTTGGATAATTTTGATATATCTTGTACTGTCGTGGAATAGTATTGCTATGAGAAGTTATTCCGATTGTCGTTTCGGTACTTCTGTAAACTTTGCCGTATGTCTCTCCAAGATATATGAATCCGGTGGAGTCACAAGCGAGTGATATGATTATTCCTGATTGCTGGTTTATTCCTGAAGATAACTGTGTGAAGTTGTATCCTCCGTCTGTTGACCTTAAAATATTTATATATTTACCAATGAACAATACGTTGTTCTGGTTTAAAGTTATTCCATGTGATGAGTTGGAAAATGTACTTCTTATTATCCAGTTATCTCCCTGGTCACTTGAGAAAACAAATTTATAACTAACCGGGTTGTCTGTATTGAATTGAAAAGGTATGTCAGTATCCAGGTTGCCCGTGACGCTGTATAAATTATCATCTTTCGCAATGATTGTATTGAAGTTATGGTCGCCTGTTGTCACCTGCTGGAAAGTCATCCCATTATCTGTTGAACGCCATATAGCTTCAGGATTCCCTGAACCTGCAAACACATATCCGTTGCTTGTTGCTGCCATTGAGTATACAAAATCCGGAGTGCTGATATTAGTCCATGCTGCTCCCTGATTCGAAGACCTGTAAATACCATGCCCGTGTGACCCTGCATAGATATTTCCGTTCGCATCAATGATGAGCGCTCTTATCTTCACGTTAACAGTTAGTCCTGATAGTAGCCATTGATTACCATTGTCGGTAGATTTATACACCCCATTATTAACAGAACCAACATACATGTCACCTGAAGGAGTAATTAAAATGCTGTATAAATTATAATCATTAATCCCCTGGTTTTTTTGTACCCATGAGAGTCCCTTATCAGTGGATTTATAGACGCCGCCCCAATACGTAATTGCAAATAATTCATTATTGGAATTAACGGCAAAGCCTGTGATTGCACCAAACAACGGGGTTACTTCAGTCCAGAATTGCTGGGAATAGGTACTGCACTTCATTGATAGAAATATTATCAAAACAATTATGTGAAGTATCCTATTTGTTTTAACTTGCATGTATGTTATACTAATATATAAATATAAATACAAAATGCTCACAATAATAACCAAAAAAGGTTCTTAAGCAAAAGCACAATCAATAATAAATAAGAGGCTGTCTCAAAAGGATAGCCTCTTTTTTATTTGTTGAGGCGGTTCTAGTTTTTTGTTATTTAAGATTTGGACAGAAGATGAGATTCTTATGCTGCTATTTTTGATAGGTTATG
>RPQH01000122.1 GCA_003820375.1 Ignavibacteriota bacterium | reverse complement strand
TTTGATTTAAAATTTGCGATTTTGAGCCGGAATCGCCAATTTTTCATCAAAATAAAACTTCACTATATCATTAACCATTATCGCTATGGGAAAAATTTGGCAGCAAATTATTGTCGCTGATGTTGGAGAGTTAAAGTATTACTTGAAGTATTTCCGGTTTATTTTAATCCGCATCCCGGTCTAATCGCATATTGATTCTTCTAACTTCTAACCTCTGATATCTAACTTCTTAAAATTGTAAATCCTGCTAAAATTGATGGGATTGCCACGCTTCGCTCGCAATTATGCTTAACATCCAACTATTTTCACCAAAAACTTGACAATTAGTGAATACTATATTAAATTATCCCAGAGGGATCCCTGTGGGATATAATGATGCTTATATATCAGTATAAGCAAAAGTAACCGTTCTTTGATAATATAGAGATGAATTAAAGCATGTCGTAATATTGCTGCAAAATGATGCTCACGGATTTGGTTAGATTTTGGAAGCGTAAAAAAAATATGTACTGAAAAATGCACTAAAGAGTTCGGAGAGTTCGGAGAGTTCGGAGATTTCAGAGATTTCAGAGAGTTCTGGGAGTTCTGGGAGTTCTGAAAGATTGAATTGTAGGTCAATCAATTCGTCATTCGTAATTTTGAGACTGCTGCTGTTAAGCTGCAGTCGAAATCCCGCCTTGCGGGACGTCATCCGTAATTGATTAAAGCCTTACCCATTCTCTCGGATTCAGCGGTGTCCTGTCCTTCCATATTTCGAAATGGAAAAGCTGTCCCTCAAGGTTTGAGCCGCTTTTGCCGATTATCTGGTTTAGCTTCACCTTATCACCGGTCTTTACATTTGTTTCGCTTAAACAACCATATACCATTCTGTAAACGTTGTCAATGTTAATTACAATTACTTTACCGTAGAATGGAACGTCACCAATCATTGAAACAATCCCTGGTGCCGAAGCATAAACTTTAGAACCTTTGCTGATGGAAAAATCAACTCCGTTATTTTGAAGTTTTGTACCAGTCATATTATTTGTGATTTCCCCGAATTCATTTCTTATAAGGGGGATATCAACGGGAGGATTTAAATTACCTTTTATCTTTTCCATATCATCGATAGAATAGTTCAGTCTTGTTGTCTTATTTCCCGTGTATGAAGATTTGAATTGATTTAAGTTGCCGATAAAACTTTTTATATTGGTAGTTTCATTTTGTTTTCTGTCAATTCGTGCAAGATTAATGGTATTATCCTGGTCAATATCCATTTTCTTGTTTTTTAAATCCTGAAGCTTTGCATTAAGAACTGTTCTTTCATTCCTTTTTATTTCAATATAAATTCTTTGCGATGATACGGAAAGTGTTACCATTTTTTTCTTTTCTTCCAGCAGAAACTTCTTGCTTTTAAGCTCTCTGAGCTCTTTTTTCCTGTTTTGGGAGAATTTCTGAAGGTATTGGTTTCTTCTCAGATATTCATTCGGCGTTTTTGAACTCATAAGCAATTCAAGCTCATAGTTCTTGCCATGCTTGTACAGGTTGATAATTTTATTCTTGAAGCTATGCTGTATCTTATCAACATCATCTTCGAGGAAAAGGACCATATTGGTTTCAATAGCAATCTCATCGGGACTTAAAAACCGCTGGTCGGTATAATCTTTAAGAAAATTATCCAGTGTCAATATGGCAGCTTCGACACTATCAACCTGTTTTTCTAAAGCAGAAGTCTTGTAAGCATTATCTCTTATCTTTGCTCTGCTTTCATCAATTTCTTTTTGAACAACGTCAAGCTGCCTGTTCTTATCGGCAATTACTTCATCATAAGTAGCCTTAACGAATAGAAGCATCAGCAGGAATGAAACCAGCAATACTGTTCTTTCGCTATTGAAAAATCGTTTTTCCCTTTTCTCTAATTCCATCTTACGATTTTGGCGGATTTAGGCACCTTCAATTTAAATGTGAGGTTCTTCTTGTTTATTTCTTTTGAATCGTAGTCAAGCCACACGGTTTGTTTGTTTTCGGGCCTGTTAATTGTTATACTGTTAGGAAAATTAATGCTCATTCCTTCAACCGTCTCCTTGTTGAAATTCGTATAATTTACATCAAGAAGCGGTTTATTGGCTGCATCAAGCAATGAGTACCTGTTAATAAAATAATTATTCGGCTCAACGTAATACTTTTGTTTTGCAAACGTTTTATTAACCAGTAATACGTATGAATTATTTTCGGATGCTGCTTCCGTGCTGTCGGTAAGTTCATCATCAAAATGGAACGAACCTGAAAAGCTGTTCAGCAGTTCATCGAACGAGACTTTAATCTTTAAAATTGCACCAATGTTAATATCTGAAGACGGACCTGTTATTACTTTATTCTCCTGTACATTATAATATGTGAACTCATTCCTTGATATTAATGCAATAGCTATATCAATACCAAAGGGGCCTTCAATTTTAACGTAAACAGTATCCGGCTTTTTTATCTTTATCTCTATTGAGCCCGAACTTGACATTTCGGGGGAATCAAATGAAATAGTTCCGTTTGCTTCCAGTGTTTCTATTGTACGTGATATTTCGTTTACTTTTTGCTTAATTTTTTTAACAGGAATCTTCTGAAGTTCTTTTTCTTCCTGCTGTGAAGCCGAACATGCAGACAATATAAATGCTCCTGTCAGTAAAATTAAGGGCAATAATTTATTTATATTCAAAATATACCTTTGATTCCTAAATCTTTTCTGTTTCCTTTTTTATTCTTTCAAGTATGTTCCGGCTGAACGGGCTTGATTGGTTTTTCATTCTTTCAGGATGCCATTGAACTCCAAGCATAAATGCACGGTTATCTTTTTCCAGCCATTCAATTGCTTCTATGATACCGTCATCTGACCTGGCTGTTACTTTTAACCCTTCCCCGGGTCTATCGATTGCCTGGTGATGAGAGCTGTTTATTTCACCTGAATCTTCCTGTATAATTTCATACAGCATTGTATCTTTATTAACGTTTACCGTGTGAGTAATTTCTTTTCCATCTATCTTATCATGGTTAACTTTTCGTACGGTCATTATATCATTTATCAAAGTTCCGTTTAATTTGCAGTTAATCAGTTGAAGCCCTCTGCAAATTCCAAGCATAGGTAAGTTATTATTCAATGCATAATCAAAAAGCCTGAATTCAAACCCGTCACGCTGCGGGCGGTAATCATCTCGGTTCTTACCGTCTTCCCAATCATTATAGAACTCCGGGAAAATATCAACACCGCCTGTTAATATCAATGAAGAACAGTCTTTTATATCTTCGAAATTATTTTCCCTGTAGTCAAGTATTTTGTAATCAACATCAGCGCTTTTCAGCCAGTTAAGGTAGTTCTCGAAACTTTTATCGCAAAGTGATATACCTGTTTTCGGTTTCATTTCACTCTATTCATTTAATAATTCTGATATTCTGTAATCTAATATGTTTTCGTTTTTTGTAAATTCCACAAAAATCTTTGCATAATAAACCGGATAATTTTCAATAAAATCATTTATGACTTTAAAATCCTGCGACTTGTAATCCGTATATTTTAATTTGACAAAGTCTTTTTGTGTTGTTAAAATATAATCTGATTCGCTTTCTTTAAAGCCCTTAATTATTGCAGATATATCTGCAGCCCTGTAATTATAGTGATCGGAATATTTAATAAAATGTTTAACTTCAATATTATTAACTTCAAGCATATTGTGGAATGAAACATGATCTCCAATGCCGCAAAAAGCTGTGCAATTATTTATTGCACTCTCCGGTTGATTATTGTTATAATCTCTGTATGAATCAAGAACATATTTGCATTCAGCTACATTTAAAAACTTAACTTTTTTAATTATTGTTTCTTCAAATTTATGATTAATAATTATAATATCTGCTCTTTTTAAGCTTCTTACCGGTTCACGCAAATTACCTGCAGGGAGCATGTTGCCTTTGTAATTATGATTTAACACCACAATGTCAAGGTCACGCCGGAGTTTCCTGTGCTGAAAGGCATCGTCTATAATTATTACATCAGGCTTAAATTTACGGTCTGCTAATTTTGCACCGGAACGCTTATCATCTGAAACAACAAGCAGCCCTCTGCCACTGCTTGTTCCGGATAAATTTTCAAGCAGGTTTAAGCTCTCATCTCCAAAATGCTCGGAAGTAAGCTTATGCTCTTCATCTTTATAGTTAAACTCCGCTACTTGTATATCATCGTGAATTCTTTTATAACCCTTTGTTACTATTGCTATAAATTTTCCTTTATTGAGCAACTTCTTCGCTATATATTCGACTAGTGGGGTTTTGCCCGTTCCACCTACCGAAATATTACCAACTGAAATTACTGCAGCATTTAATTTAGTTGATTTAATAATATTCAATTTATAAAATATATTCCGTATCAAAACAATAACACGGAATATAAAGCTGAAGGGCAGAAGCAGTTTCCTCATTGCATTTCCTCCAGAATGATTCGGGCTGCATTTACCGATGCATTTTCATTGCCTAAAATATCCCAAATCTTTTTAAGCTTGCTTTTAATCCTGTTCCTGTATTCTTCGTCTGATAATATCCTGTTAGCTTCTAAAAGCAGGTTCACGGAATTAAAATCATTCTGAATGAATTCTTTAATTACCATTTCATCTGTAAGGATATTGACCATCCCTAACCTGTCAACTTTTACAACCGGCTTTAATAAAAAATAATTAACAGGGAATGTTTTGTAAAATATTAAAAACGGTGTTCCTATTAATGCACATTCAACCGTTGAAGTGCCCGCCTTGGTAAATACCAGGTCTGAATTTAATACAAGCTTATATATATCTTCTTCAGTTAAATTAAACTCTTTTAGCCCGGGTAAAAATCTTTCAAATAACTTTTCATCTAAACCGGGGGCTTTGCTGAAATATATCTTATTATCGAACCTAGTGCTTAATTGTTTTGCAGTCTCTATTAATACCGGCATATGATTTGTAATTTCATCTTTCCTGCTTCCGGGAAGAAATGTGATTACTTTTTCGCTTCCAAATACTTTTTTTTCTTTCGGATTATTTTCCAGAAACTCTTTTATTCTTGTTACAAGCGGATGCCCGACAAATGTAACATCTATGTCATAATTCTTATAAAACTTTTCCTCAAACGGGAAAACTACTAGCATCTTATCTATATATTTTTTCACTTTGTAAACACGTTTTTTATGCCATGCCCATAATTGCGGCGAAATATAATATATGATTTTTTTCCTGTAAAACTTTCTTAGCTGTTCTGCAAATCTTAGGTTAAAACCGGGATAGTCTATTAATATAACTGCATCAGGTTCATTCTTTTTTACATAATTGGTGCAATCGTTCAATATCTTTTTAAAATAGCTGTACTTCTTAATGACATCAACAAAGCCGATAGTAGATAAATTACTTATATGATGAAGCAATTCAACACCTGCTGATTTCATCAAATCACCGCCAAGTCCTGCAAATGAAATGCCTTTATCACCGGCTAATGTTTTAATCTCTTTAATCAGAGAATAAGCATGAAGTTCACCGGACTGCTCGCCTGCTGAAATGAATATATTTCTCTGTTTTCCGGTTTCGGGTGCCAAGTTTGGAAAAATTAAATTCTTCTATGCATTAACCAATGCGTAAATAAGCAATATCATTATCATACTTATTGATATTGACTGGAATGTCCTTTTTTCAGATACGTAAGCATCTTTGTAATTTGGTTTTATATTGCTTTGCTTGGACTCATTATATGGCTTAAATGAGGGAATTATTGAATTTACATTTGAATAATAATCTTCATATTTATCTTTGAACTTCTCCCTGAGAAATGATTCCTCTTCTTTAATAATATAGTAATATTGAATGGAAAAATATATAAGCCCGATTATCTGGAGATAGGGGAATAAAGAGTTTGCCATAATACTTATACCGAAGTACAGGAATATATTTCCTAAATATAACGGGTTCCTGATAAATGCAAAGGGTCCCTGTGTTACAAGATTTGAAGCTCCTACTTTTGTAGTTCTTGTTTCACCGCCTGCATAAGATACTCCCCAAAATCTAATTAACTCACCTATTATTGCTATAATAAATCCGATAATCAGTGACTGCGATGTTGGTCTCCCAAAAAGAAACAAAGGAATGAGAAACGGTATGGGTGTGTATGATCTGTTCTTGAAAAAAAATTGTCCTAATGTCATAATTTAATAATTTGTAAATAATAAAATAGTAATAAATAACAAATAACTTTTCAACTTGTAACCTTCAACCTGTAACTTTCAACCTACAACCATCTCCTTCATCCGCCAAGATACGCATCTTTTCTGTTTAACCGTGCCTGCTGCCTTGGTTTTATCTTTTTAGCTGACAGCACCTTTTCAAGCTTTTTTCTTACATCGTTAAAATCAATATAATCAAAATATGTTATATTATTTTTCCAGCAATATGATGCAAGTGATTTTTTTGCAAACACTATATCTGCATACTGCACTGCATAAATATCGGATAACCCATCTCCAATATAAACAGATATCTCATCATCGCCTGTCATGTTCAGCAGGAGGTTTCTTTTACAGCATCCGCAATTTGAACATTCGGCATCGCAATAGGGAAATTCAAGCCCGATTGACTTCTCGTCTGCCGATAATACAAATTTATTGGTATAAAAGGGTATGTCCAATCCATTATTTCGTAATATCCTGTTTATGTAATAATCTATCCCTTCGCTTAATATTATAAGCTCAATTTTTTTATCCTTGCAAAATTTCACAAAGTCTTTGAAATAATGTTCAATTACCTGTTTGTCTATTATTTCATCAAACTTCTTTTTATCAAAATTTTTAATAAGCGAGAACTCTTTTAAAAAACATTCCCTGCTGCCAATTTCTGTTTTTTCATAAGAAGAGATAAGTTCGCTCCAGGCTTTTTTGTCTTCTATAAAATAGTCACCGATTTCCAGCCATACATCCTGGTACGTGATAGTGCCGTCAAAGTCACAGAATATTTTGAGAATTTTTTCCAATTTAGCAAAATAAATTTAAATATAACTTATTTCAAGGTAAGTAGTTAAATAACGAAATAAGCTATTAAAATTCAGTTTTATTATTTTGGGAAATCACTATTTTGTATAATCAAAAGCCATGTAATGAATAAAGATATCTCTGAACTTGAAAGAAAACTGGGGTCTCTACAGGACTCCGATGAGAAGGTTGATGTTCTGAACCGTTTATCGGCATACATCAGATCATCGGATATTAACCGTTCATTAGATTTAAGTATTCAAGCAAAAGAACTTGCCTGTAAGCTGGCTTACAGGGCAGGCATGGCATTAAGTTATTGGAATTCCGGCATTTGTTACCGCTTGCTTTCAAAATACGACCTTGCATTTAAGTATTTCGATTCTGCGTATAAGATATTCGAAATGGAAAATGACCGGCAGGGGCAGGCGAAGGTTTTAAATTCTATTGGCAATATCTATGCTAATCTGAGGAATTATCCCTCTGCTTTTCAATATTTGAAACAAAGCCTGCAAATACTTGAAAAGCTCGAAGAGCCTGATCTTGAAGCATCAGTACTTTCCAATATTGGGGTTTTGTACCAGGAAATTGGAGATTATTCATCAGCGCTTGAGTTTTTCCATAAAAGCATTCAAACCTACACCGAAAACAACATTACCATACCGGAAACCCTGCTTAACAATATCGGCGCTGTTTATGAAAACCTTGCAGACTATAATACTGCTTTGGAATATTACTTCCAGAGCTTAAAATTAGCTGAAGACAAAAATAATAAGCTTGACAGGGGTTATGCTTTATTTAACATTGCACTTGTATTCGGCGACCTGCAGAAATATGATGATGCTTTAAATTACCTGGCAGAAAGCTTGCAGTTGTTACAGCAGATAGGCCATAAGCATGGTGATTCGAACGGACTCAGCACAATCAGCAGTACTTTCAAAGGTTCAAAGGAATTTGATAAGGCTCTGGAGTTTCAATTCAAAGTGCTGAAGCTGAGAGAAGAAATTAATGACATAGGCGGGCAGGCTGAAACATTAAGCGATATAGGCGAAATATATTTCAATACCGGGAAATATACAGCATCAAAAAAATATTTTGAAGACAGCTTGAATATTGCCCGGAACTCCGTTAATAAAATAATTGAAGCACGAAATCTTATACTAATAGGTAAGCTTCATTTTAAGCTGGATGAATATAAAGAAGCATTCTCTTGCCTGGATAAAGGGCTGAAGCTTGCTGAAGAACGAAATGCTAAAAAAGATTTAATGGAAATTCATAAAGCACTGTATGAAGGTTACAAGCGGATGGGTAAAGTTGATAAGGCTCTGTTCCATCATGAATCTTTCTATGAAATAGAAAATGAAATTAATAACCTGGAATCGGATAAGAAGCTTAAAGTTCTCACAGTACAGCACAGAATAAAAGCGGCAGAAAATGAAAAGAAAATTGCACTAAAGGATAAAGAAATTTACAGGCTAAGAAATGTAGAGCTTGCAGAGCTGAATGAAAAACTGAAACATGTTAACGAAGAAAAAAACGATTTCCTGGGTATTACAGCACATGACCTGAAAAATCCTTTATCGGGAATTATCAATTTTTCAAGGAGAATGCAGAATAATGCCGATAAGTTACGTCCGGATGAAGTAAAGAATTATTCACATGAAATTGATAAAGCTGCCGAGAAAATGTTTGAGATAGTCACTAAAATACTTGATATCAGTGCAATAGAATCCGGAAGAAGGAATATTCAAAAAGAGGTTTTTGACCCTGCAATACTTGCCCAAAGAGTGGTATTGGATTACAGGCAAAAAGCCGAGGCGAAAAATATCGAGATAGTTTTTGAAAACAATGTGAGTCAAAAAATATGTTCTGATAAAACCGCATTGAGGCAAATACTTGATAACCTGGTATCCAATGCAATTAAGTTTTCACCGTTAGGAAAAAGAGTATTTGTAAGAGTTAATTCAAACAGCAAGTTATCTTTTGAAATTGAAGACGAAGGACCGGGCTTAACTGAAAAAGATAAAACGAAGTTGTTTGGAAAATTTACTCGGCTCAGTGCCCAACCTACTGCCGGTGAAAACTCCACAGGTCTTGGCTTATCTATTACAAAAAAACTTACCGAAATCCTCAATGGCACTATTTACTGCAAAAGCGAGCAGGGTGAAGGTGCAAAATTCATCGTTGAAATTCCAATACAGGGAGATTAGTCAATTAAGAATTAAGAATGAAAAATTAAGAATTCTGTGAATTCATAATAGATTTATTTCAATTCATAATTCCCACAAATAATTAGTTAAATAAAGAGGCATACTGCATGCCTCTTTATTTATCAAAATTGCACAGGAGGTATTCTGTGCGGGGGTCAATCCGTATTTTATAAAACCTAATTTAAATAAAAATTATAGCTTAACAGGGCAAGTATAAGCAAATTTACAATCAGTGCTGCTGTTGTAACTGCCTCTAAGGTTTGTGTTTTAATATATAACATTTCCGGATTCCTTTTTCTTTCTATTTTTCTATTAGATGCCTTAATGTTCCAAAAGGTTTCATTTAAAAGAAATAATTATTATTTTCACGATCAGTTATTATTTTATTATTCATTTTTCAACAATTAAACTTATTAGGAGAAAAACTAATGCCAAGAGTAGTTCATTTTGAAATTGGAGCTCAGGATACTGAAAAGATAAAAAATTTCTACAAGAACGTATTTGAATGGGAATATACCAAATGGGGCGAAGGTGATATGGAGTATATTCTGGTTAAAACAGGCGATGGTCCGGCAGGGATTAACGGAGGAATTTTTAAGAGCAAAGGTGAAAGTACAATTGTTAACACAATTGACGTTCCAAATCTTGAACAATACATAGAAAAAGTGAAGGAAAACGGGGGAGAGCAGGTCGTTCCCAAAAATGTTATTCCGGGTGTAGGGTACTTCGCTTACTGCAAAGATTGTGAAGGAAACCTAATTGGCTTAATGCAGCCGGATGAAAATGCCGGGAAGTAGATTGAAAAGTTAGAATATTGGTTCAATTTAATATAAACTCCTTCACAGATTAATATGTGAAGGAGTTATATTAACCTGTATTTTATTTTTTATATTAAAATTTTTTGTTTAATATATATTGTACCAATAACTCAACTGTATCATCAATATCTTTTAAGCTCAATGTTTCAATTGATGTATGCAGGTACCTGGTTGGCAGTGATACAACTCCAATCGGTATGCCGCCTTTCACCATTGAAATAGGGTCTGCATCCGTTGCTGTCCATCCCTGGTCAACATCAACCTGGTAAGGTATTTTTTTCTCTTTAGCTAATTCAATCAGGTCAATAGACATTTGATTATTAGTTCTAACTCCGCGTGTTATAACGGGACCTTTACCAACTTTAGTATCGCCAAATTTTTCTTTGCATATTCCGGGATTATCGGTGCAGGGCATTACATCAACTGCTATTGCAAGCGTCGGGTCATATGTATAGCCGGGCTGTCTTGCTGCCCATAAACCTGATTCTTCCTGGGTTGATGATACACCATAAACTGTGCACCCGAGTTTCTTTTCTTTTGAGAGCCGCTTTACAACTTCTGCCGATACATATATACCAACACGGTTATCCCAGCATCTTGCCATTGCTGAGTCACCGATAAGCTGTTGAAAATCTTCACCAAAAACTACCGGGTCGCCTATTGCTACATATTTTTCGGCTTCCTCTTTGTTTTCTGCTCCGATATCTATCCAAAGCTCATGCATCTTGGGAGCTTTCTTTTCATCCTTTGTATCTAGGTGGACTGATGTCCTTCCTATTGCCCCATGAACAACGCCATTCTTGTTAATTATCCTTACACGCTGTGATGAAAGCATTGACGGGTCGATGCCTCCAACCGATTTAAAATAAATGAATCCATCATCATTGATATAATTCACAATCAATCCAATCTCATCAGAGTGTCCTACAACCATTATTGATTTATCTTTTCCTTTATTTAGTATAGCAGTAAGATTTCCATGAGCGTCTTCATGGATGTTATCACAGTATTTAGATACTTCATCTTTCCAGATTTTTTGAACAGGTCCTTCAAAACCTGAAATTGCGGGCTCGTTGAGTAATTTTATTAGAAATTGTTTTTGTTCGTCTGTCATTAAATTTTAAGTTATTTTGTTTGATGTTATACGTTATTTGCGGGCTTTTCAATAATAACTCAATTTTTTATTTTTTTACAGGGTAAAATCCAATCAATGGTATTTTTCCCGCAGGGTAAAATTCAGTACATATTTTTTTCACTCATCCAAAATCTAACCAAATCCGTTAGCTTGGTTTTACAGATTTAGAACGACATACTATATTTCATCTCTATATTTTCAAAGAACGGTTGCGGGTAACTATATTCAACATCTATCACCACTATCATAAATTAATATAGTAATCACTCATTGTCAAGTTTTAACTAAAAATAGTTTGGATGTTAAGCATAATTGCGAGCGAAGCGTGGCAATCCCATCAATTTTAGCAGGATTTACAATTATAAGAAGCCAGATGTCAGAGCTTAGAAGTAAGAAGAATCAAAATGCGATTAGACGGGGATGTGAATTAAAATGAACCGGAAATACCTTCAAGTATCACTTTAACTCTCAAACATCTGCGACAATTATTTGCTACCGGATTTTTCCCATAACGATAATGGTTAACGATATAGTGAAGTTTTATTTTTCGAAATAAACCGCATTTCCTTCACATAATCGCCATTTTATTCATAGCATCCCGGTGAATTTGACGGAGCTAACTTCTTATACAGCAATGAGTTA
>RPQH01000121.1 GCA_003820375.1 Ignavibacteriota bacterium | reverse complement strand
TTTGTAAGGTTTGTAAGGTTTGTAAGGTTTGTAAGGTTTGTAAGGTTTGTAAGGTTTGTAAGGTTTGTAAGGTTTGTAAGGTTTGTAAGGTTTGTAAGGTTTGTAAAGATTTATAGAAACACAAAGTTCTTTAAAATAATACAGGGCCAGTCCTGAGACAATCGGGACAGAACTCGTGAATCAGACACGGTAAAGCTCTATAAAATTTTTCCGGCAGACTACGGGCCAGTAGCTCAGTCGGTTAGAGCGCGTGCCTTATAAGCACGAGGTGGGAGGTTCGATTCCTCCCTGGCCCACAAATAAGTTTTAGAGTTTGTAGAGTTTGTAGAGTTTGAGAAGATAGAATCCCGAAGGGATGATATTATGGTAGAAGAGTTTGATAGATACAAATAGAATCCCGAAGGGATGATATTATAAAAGAAATGTAACAACATAAAAATTATTCATTCAAACTATAACAATAAATAAAAACAACAAAAAAAATATTTTAGGAGTAAATTTACAAAATGGCTAAAGAAAAATTCGATAGAAGTAAACCACACGTGAACATAGGTACAATTGGACACGTGGATCACGGTAAGACAACTCTTACAGCTGCTATTACAATGACTCTTTCAAGAAAGGGACAAGCAAAAGTAAGAGCATTCGACAGTATCGATAATGCCCCTGAAGAAAAAGCCAGAGGTATAACGATTGCTACTGCTCATGTAGAGTATTCAACAGATAAAAGGCATTATGCACACGTAGACTGTCCGGGACACGCAGATTATGTTAAAAACATGATTACCGGTGCTGCCCAGATGGATGGTGCAATTCTTGTAGTTGCAGCTAATGACGGTGCTATGCCGCAAACAAAAGAGCACATTCTTTTAGCCAGACAGGTTGGAGTTCCAAGCATAGTTGTATTCCTGAACAAAGTAGATATGATCTACGAACAGGAAAAGACTCCTGAAGACGCTGAATTACTGCTCGAAGTTGTAGAATCAGAATTAAGAGACATTCTCAATGCAAATGAATTCCCGGGAGATGAAATTCCAATTATCAGAGGAAGTGCATTAAGAGCAATGGAGGCAGGTTTGAAACCGGAAGTCAATATTGATGACCCTGCTTTAAAATGTATCCATGAGCTTATGGATGCTGTTGACAGCTACGTTCCGGAACCGGCAAGAGAAATTGACAAGCCGTTCTTAATGTCAGTTGAAGACGTTTTCAGCATAACAGGACGCGGAACAGTTGGTACAGGCAGAGTTGAAAGAGGAAGAGTAAGATTAGGCGAAGAAGTTGAAATCATCGGCTTAGGTCAGCATAAGAAAACAGTTGTAACCGGTATTGAAATGTTCAACAAAGAATTAGATGAAGGTATTGCAGGAGATAATCTTGGAATGTTAATGAGAGGCGTTGATAAAAAAGATATCGAAAGAGGAATGGTTGTAGCAAAACCGGGTTCAATAACACCACACAAGGTATTTATGGCACAGGTTTACGTTCTGACAAAAGATGAAGGCGGAAGACATACACCGTTCTTCGGAAATTACAGACCGCAGTTCTATTTCAGAACAACTGACGTAACAGGTGTTATACAATTACCCGAAGGCGTACAGATGATAATGCCGGGAGATAACATTGACAACCTGAGAGTAGAGCTTATTTCACCGATCGCAATGGAAGAAGGATTAAGATTCGCTATCCGTGAAGGCGGAAGAACCGTTGGTGCAGGCGTTGTAACTAAAATTATAGAATAATTTAATAAAAGATCACCTTGGCAACTCAAAGAATAAGAATCAAATTAAAATCTTACGACCACAGATTAATAGACAAGTGGACGGATAGGATTATCAAGACAATTAAATCAACCGGCGGAATAGTTTCGGGGCCGATACCGCTTCCGACAAAAAAATCAGTGTATACTGTTTTACGTTCACCACACGTTGATAAAAAGTCGAGAGAGCAGTTCGAGATTCGTTCTCACAAGAGAATAATAGATATATTGAACTCGAACAAAAAAACCGTAGATGCATTAACGAAATTAGATCCTCCGGGCGGAGTGTATATAGAAATTAAAGTTTAGGAAATCAAATGAAAAGCTTAATAGGCAGGAAATTAGGAATGACCTCGGTCTTCACTGCTGACGGAAACAGTGTACCCTGTACGCTAATAGAAGCGGGACCGTGTATTGTAACCGCAATAAAAACCAAAGAAAAAAACGGCTACTCAGCCGTACAGCTTGGTTTTGAAGAACGCAAAGAGAAAAACCTTGCAAAGCCGGTAATCGGAAAATTTAAAAAAGCCGGTGTACCGGTCCTGAGATATGTAAGAGAAATGCGTGATTATGATAATGCTGAAGAATTAAAAGTTGGCGAAGTTATCAAATCAGACCTTTTCACCGAAGGTGAAATAGTTAAGGTAACAGCCACATCAAAAGGAAAAGGATTTCAGGGAGTTGTTAAGAGACATGGTTTTGGCGGCGGTTCACAGACACACGGACAGAGTGACAGGTTAAGAGCTCCGGGTTCAATTGGTGCAAGCTCATATCCTTCGAGAGTATTCAAAGGACAGAGAATGGCCGGAAGAACCGGTGGAGATAAGGTAACGATAAGAAATCTTAAAATTGTTAAGATTATTCCTGAATCAAACTTAATATTAATTCGAGGAGCGGTCCCAGGAGCGACTTCCGGAATAGTAGAAATATATAAGGTAAAGTAATATGGAATTAAATGTATATAAAATCGACGGGTCGGTTTCTGACGAAAAAGTAGAATTACCGGCAAGTATATTCGAAATCGAACCAAATCAGCACCTGATCTACCAGGCCGTGACTGCTTACCAATCAAACCAGAGGCAGGGGACAAGTAAAGCAAAAGAGAGATCAGAAGTAAGAGGCGGCGGTAAGAAACCCTGGAGACAAAAAGGACGCGGTACTGCACGTGCCGGTACATCACGCTCTCCGATTTGGGTTGGCGGCGGTACCATTCACGGACCAAGACCCAGATTGTATAAAATTCAATTGAATGCTAAATCAGCTAAGCTAGCCAGGAAAAGCGCTCTTTCTTTAAAGGCGAAAGACGGCGGCATCATGATTGTTGAAGACCTGAATTTTGAGCAGCCGAAGACTAAGGATTTTGCTTCAATACTGAAAAGCCTCAATATTGAAGGTAAAAAGATATTAATGCTTATTCCTGACGGAAGTGAGAATGTTTATAAATCCGGAAGGAATATTAACAAGGTAAGCCTGATGAATGCAAAAAATGCAGCAACATATGATTTAGTAAATAACCAGCTGATACTGATTCAAAAAAGTGCACTGGAACCATTGTGTAAACCTTTATTAAATTAAATTTATTATGCCTAAGACAATTCTTTTAAAACCGATAATTACAGAAAAGATAACTAACCTGCAGGAAGAGAAGAACCAGTATGCTTTTGAAGTAGCAATGGATGCTAATAAGATTGATATAATGAATGCTATCCAGAAGAAATTCAATGTAAAGATCGAAAGCATAAGAACTGTAGTTCGTAAAGGAAAACAAAGAACCCAGTTCACTAAAAAGGGAAGATTTACAGGATTTAAGTCTGACAGGAAAAGAGCAATTGTTACATTGAACAAAGACAGCAAGATTGATTTGTTTGAGACAGCAGTATAAGTTTTAATAACTTGTTATTTTTTCATAATTTTAAGTAAAGTAAGCTAACCTATGAACATAGGCAGTCAATTTACTAAGTATAGATTCGATATGGATTTATACGTGATTTTTCACAAAACCTAAAATATTTTTGTTGAAGAAGCCCGCAACAATAGTTGTGGGCTTTTTGTATAAATGAGTAGAGTGACTAGAGTGTGTAGAGTGGACAGAGTGAATAGAGTGAATAGAGTGAATAGAGTGAATAGAGTGGATAGAGTGAATAGAGTGAAATAGAGTGCTAACTTAACAAACTTAACAAACTTAACAAACTTAACAAACTTAACAAACTTAACAAACTTAACAAACTTAACAAACTTAACAAACTTAACGAACTTAACAAACTTAACGAACTTACGAACTAAAAGAACTATATGAAAACGGCTTATATATTAAAATCGGTATTAATTATTGCAATTGCATCACTACTTTATGCTTCAGGATGCGGGAAAAAGAATAATGACAACTTTGTGGAATTAAAGGGCGGTATAAAAGGCGGAGGCACTTATACAATAAATGAACTTGAAAATATCCGCTCACTTGACCCTGTTGGAATAAATGATGTTGTATCACACCATGTTGCCCACCAGATATATGACCTGTTGGTAGACCTTGATTCTAACTTACAGCTTACACCTGAACTTGCAACAAGATGGGAAATTTCTCCTGACGGATTAACCTATACTTTCCATTTGAGAAAAGGTGTTATGTTCCATGATAATGCATGTTTTCCCAATGGAAAAGGCAGAGAGATGAACGCGAACGATGTTAAATATTCTTTTGACAGGATTCTGGATTCAAGAACGGGAAGCTTAGGATTTGATTTCTATAAGAACCGTGTTGAGGGAGCTGAAGAAGTCATTAATGAGATAAATAAGGCAGTATCTGAAAACCGACCGCCGAAATTTACAAGTACATCCGGTTTTGTTGTGCAGGATGATTCAACTTTTATTGTAAAATTGAAAAAACCGTTCGGACCGTTCATATATTATATGTGTCTTGGTTTTGTATATGTAATTCCGCATGAAGCTGTTGAAAAATACGGGAAAGATTTCTTCCAAAATCCGGTTGGAACAGGTGCCTTTATATTTGAAAACTGGACCCCTGACCTTGAAATTAATATGCATAAGAATCCCAATTATTGGGCAAAAGATGGGTTTGGAAATAGCTTACCGTACGTTGACCATGTAAAGTTCAGGTTTATTAAAGACTTATCCCAGCAATTACTGGAATTTAAAAACGGCACCATAGATGAATCATATAGAATACCAAATGAGCAGTTCCAGTCTGTAGTTAAAGATGATGGAGTAACCCTCACACCCGAGTATTCCAAATATAAACTGCAGAGAACACAGGCATTAGCTGACCAGTACTTTGGCTTCTTAACAAACGGAAAAATATTTAATGATGTAAGGGTAAGGCAGGCATTCAATTATGCAGTGGACAGGGAAAAGATAATAAAATATATTTTATTCGGTTCAGGTACAGTGGGTATATACGGAATTGTTCCTCCGGGGATGCCGAATTATGATACTAAAAATATTAAAGGATATTCATTTGACCTGCAGAAGGCAAGGCAGCTTTTGACAGAAGCCGGATATCCCGGAGGCAAAGGATTTCCGGAAGTTACTTTAAATATAAATGAAGGCGGCGGTCGAAACACACAAATTGCCGAAGCCATCCAGAACATGCTGAAGGAAATCGGTATAACGGTGAAGCTTCAATTGCTGCAGTTCGCACAGCATCTTGATAATATAGATGCAGGAAGGTCCGATTTTTACCGGTTGGGATGGATAGCAGATTACCCGGACCCGGAAAATTTTCTCGAGCTGTTTTATGGCAAAAATGTACCGACAGATCCAAGAGAAAAAAGCCCTATAAACAGCTTTAGATATAAAAACCCGAAATTCGATGAAATATTCGAAAAGGCATTGATGGTAACCGACATACAGCAGCGTAATAAAATGTATCTTGAAGCAGAACAGCTTGCTGTTAACGAAGCTCCGTTGCTTTTTATATATTATGATATTGATTACCGTTTGCTTCAGCCATACGTTAGGGGTTATACGTTAGACCCGATGCATCGTGTTAATTTCAGACGTTTATGGCTTGATAAGTAAAATAAATTGCGGATTATATCGAATTTAGGGTATTTCACGCATATACGGTACTATATGTTTTGTGAATATTAATGTTTTTGGTTATATTTGTATGTTAAGCCATGTATTTTTTAACAATTAATCAAAGGAGGAAAATGGGGCGTAATAGTAGACTATTAACAGCAACCATTCTTACAATGATGTTTTCCTTCTTCCTCGTTGGATGTTCAGGTTCAGGTGCGGGCGAAGAAGATATATATGTTGTAAAGAAAAAAGATGCGCCAAAGGTAGAATTTTCCAGTACTACTGGTATTGAGAAAAAAAGTTTGATTAACCAGTCTAATTTAGAGACATTAACAAACATTATTTCTGAGTATAAAAATTCAACTGTGGACAGAGATGTTGTAATGACAAAGATAATTGAGTTGATTAATACCCCATATCTTTGGGGAGGAACTACCACAAACGGAATAGATTGCTCAGCTTTTGTTCTCACAGTTTTCAAAAAAGCATTAGACATTGATTTACCAAGAACTTCCATCATGCAGTCAACTGTTGGTGAAGAAGTCAGCAGAGAAAACCTTCAGTTTGGTGACCTGATATTTTTCAACACCATGGGCAGAAGAATTTCTCATGTAGGTATTTATCTTGGTGAAAGCGTATTTGCACATTCATCCTCAAGCGGCGGAGTGAAAACTTCTTCCTTAAATGAGGATTATTATAACGCAAAATTTGTTACAGCTCGCAGAGTGATTAACTAAAAGTTTAATGCTGACATACGTAATAAGAAAGCTCCTGTATTCTATACTTATACTTTTCGGAGTCATAACTGTTACGTTTGCATTGATGTACGTTATTCCAGGCGATCCGGCTCGTTTGATGTTAGGTCAACGAGCCGATGTCGCTTCTATAGAGGCTGTAAGAAAACAATTAGGACTTGATGACCCGCTTTACCAGCAATACATCCGTTTTATTGTAAAAGCTGTTCAGGGTGACCTGGGACGCTCATACTCTTCTAACCGCGAAGTTTTAAAAACAATATTAGAAACATTCCCTGCAACAGCATTACTGGCTGTTTCATCTCTTATAATTTCATCTATAATTGGAATTTTCATCGGTTTAATATCATCAGTAAGGCCGTATTCATTGAGAGATAATTTATCCATGCTGTTCGCTTTATTCGGAATATCCTTTCCACCGTTTGCATTTGGCTTAATTATGGCGCTTATATTCGGCTCATGGCTGAAACTGTTTCCCATTTCGGGGTATGTGAATAATGGAATTCAGTACCTAGTTCTGCCCATGTTAACGCTTGCCCTGAGACCTATGTCTATTATTGCACGATTGACACGGTCAAGTATGCTGGATGTACTGAACCAGGATTTTGTACGTACAGCAAGAGCCAAGGGAGTAGGTTATTGGAGCGTTGTTATCCGTCATGCCCTGAGAAATGCGTTAAATCCGGTTATCACTACTATCAGTGCGTGGCTGGCGGCATTGCTGGGCGGTGCATTCTTCATAGAATATATCTTCAATTGGCCGGGCATTGGCTTGCTGGCTATTAACTCAATCCTTTCACTGGATTTCCCCATGATACAGGGAACAGTGCTCTTTACCGCTGTAATATTTATTATTGTGAATATGATAGTGGATATCATTTATGCCTTCCTTGATCCTAAAGTAAAGCTTTCCTGATTAGATTACAAATTACAGATTGCATATTACAGATTGCATATTACAGATTGCAGATTACATATTGCAGATTACATATTGCAGATTGCAGATTACATATTGCAGATTGCAGATTGCAGATTTCAGATTGCATATTACAGATTGCAGATTGCATATTACAGATTGCATATTACAGATTGCAGATTTCAGATTTCAGATTGCAGATTGGAAAATTGGAAAATAATAGATTTTTTCGATTAGTTATTTGTTCATTGCTAATTGCTAATTGCTAATTGTTAATTGTTTTATGAAGTCAATTTAGTAATTTTATTATAGTAAATTTCATTAAAATTAATTACTTTTAGTAAATTTTATACAATTTAAGGAGAACTACAAAATGAAGAAATTCTTACTAATTTCTGCAATATTATTCTTAATATTCGCAGTTAAAAATAACTATTCACAATTGCTGCTCGAAGAAAATTTCAGCTATCCTGCCGGTGATAGTATAACACAGCATGGATGGACAGGCCACAGCGGGTCAACAAATATGGCAATTGTTAGTCCCGGATTAACCTATACCAACTATCCGCCTTCAGGTATCGGAAATGCTCTAAAGCTTGATACTGTCGGAGTTTCAGGCATGGATGTAAATAAAACCTTTACGGCAGACAGTTCAGGAAGTGTATATGCATCATACATGGTAAAAGTATTATATGCATCAACAGCAGGTGACTATTATTTCCATTTGGGTAATACTGTAATTGGAAGTACATTCAGGCCGAAATTATTTATAAAAGATGAGGGCGGCTCTGTGAAATTTGGTATAAGCAAAGGTTCCAATACAGGCACTTTTGCTCCGGCAAATTATTTATATAACACAACATATCTTATAGTAATGAAGTATACTTTTGTTGCAGGTGCTTCAAATGATGAAGTTAGTATGTTTGTTTTTACATCGCCCACAGTACCTTCAACAGAACCCGGTACACCGACTGTTGGTCCATTAACCGATGCTTCTCAATCAGACCTTGGCAATGCAGGTTGTGTAGCAATAAGACAAGGTGTAAATACTGCAAGACCTATATTGCATATTGATGGGATCAGGGTAACAAAATCTTGGAGCTATATTGTAGGAGTTCAAAACATAACAAATGAAGTACCCGGTGCATTTGAACTGAAACAAAACTATCCTAATCCGTTCAACCCGTCAACCACTATTGAGTTTTCAGTTAAATCATTATCGTTTGTAACCGTAAATGTATTTGATGCATTAGGCAGAATAGTATCTTCACCTGTTAATGATAAATTAACTGCAGGAACATACAAAGTGAATTTCAATGCTGCATCACTTTCAAGCGGTGTATATTATTATAAGATAAACGCAACCGATAATCTGGGAAACAATTTTGTTGACACAAAATCCATGATACTTGTAAAGTAGAGTTCATAGAGTTCATAGAGTTCGTAGAGTCTAAGTAAAATCTCTTTATCATAATTAATTTTTGTTTAAGAGATTATAATACAAAGATATGTGTAAATTAACTGCAATATGATGTTTTTTCTAAAGTTTTAAACACCTCACATCTTTCCGCTATTCGAAGGATAGAGGAATAAAGTGTGAGGTTTATTTTATTTAATTTTATTTTTAGTATATTCGTCCACATCTGAATAGTCGAAATATTTTTTAAAACATAAACATAATATATATTTTATGAGGAATTTACTTTTTGTGCTGCTTATATCTGTTTTGTTCAGCGGATATGCATACACACAAAACCCGCTTAAGCCCTTTAATTATGATGTAACCCGGTCAGCCAGTCTTCCGTCTGATATTGTTTCTTCGGTAGATGGTGCTGTAATCCTTGAACCCGGAAACCAGGTTATCTCCGGTATTGTAAGAAGCAAGCAGAACAATATTCAGCTTGATATTCCCGTCAGTTCAACCCAAAGGTTGACACTTGTGTTAACTAAAGCTGAAGTCTTTGAACCATATGCTAAAGTTGTTGCCGGTACCGATAACGGTGATAAGGAAATTTCAATCAAAGATAAATTTGTTTCATACAGGGGAAAGATTGCTAATGACAACAATTCTTTGGTATCCTTAACATTTTTCGATGACTACGTTTCAGGAATAATTACTTCAAAAGATTTTTCATATGTTATCGGAAAATTAACTGCCGGTGAATTAAGCGGCAGGTATATCTTATACGATTCATATAAGATGAAAGTACATCATCAATACAGCTGCGGTACTGAAGCTTTTGAAATTCCTCAAAGAATTACGGAATTGCAAAAAACATTATCAAGAGAGCCAAAAGACTATTCAACTGCTGCATTTCTTAAAACAAATATGGCAATTGAATCAGACTATGATACATATGTCCATTTCGGAAGTTCGGTTGAAAATACTTCCCGGTATATTATTTCACTGGTATCATCTGCATCGGCAGTTTATATCAGGGATGTTAATGTACAGTTATCAATGACATACTTAAGAGTATGGTCAACAGCAAGTGACCCTTATACAGGAACAACTTCCGGTGAATTGTTGAATGAATTCCGTGCCTACTGGAACGCAAACATGCAGTCAGTTCCAAGGACAATTGCCCATTACATCTGTACCCGTCCGGGCGGCCTGGGCGGAATTGCATGGGTCGATGTTTTATGTTCAAACATAACATCCGGATACGGATATGCATTCAGCGATATTGACGGCACATTTAATTCGCTTCCCGCTTATTCATGGGATTTAATGGTAGTGTGTCATGAAACAGGACACAATTTCGGCTCACCGCATACTCATAACTGCTCATGGCCGGGAGGACCAATTGATACATGTTATGTCAGCACTGAAAATAATTTTTGCGTTACCACTGCAATTCCAAGAGTAGGTACAATAATGAGTTACTGTCATCTCAATGCAAGTATAGTAATTGATTTTGGACCATTACCGAAAAATTTAATAAGGACTAAAGCTGAGAACGCTCCTTGCCTTAGTACTAATTCAGGTTTTTATCTTGCAACTCCTAACGGCGGACAAATATTTAAAACGACAAATAATGTTTACATTATCTGGGGAACGTCATCTTCAGGAAATGTTAATGTTGAATATACCACAAATAACGGAACAAGCTGGAATAACATTCAGACAAATGTTCCTGCTGCCCAAAGATATTCATCATGGATAGTTCCTTACATCCCCACAACCACACAGGCGAAGGTAAGAGTTACTGAATCAGGCAATCCTTCGATCGGTGATATGAGTGACAGCACGTTTCAGCTGAGACCGCAAATATTTCCATTTAATATGATTGCACCTCCTCAGCTTTCACGCTTCTATACTTCACCGGGTGATACAAGCAGGTTGTATTTTACATTTTCAAAAGCAGGTACTTTACCTGAAATAAAATATAAATATTATCTTACTAAATTAGATAATTCATTTATATATTCACAGCCGTCAAACAATACCGGTTCCGATTCATTGTTGTATTTGCGTTACAGCAAGATAGATTCATTAATGGCTGCAGCAGGTGTACAGGTTAACGATTCGTTAAGATGCAAATGGTTCATAAGGGCATTTTCTCAATTTGATTCAACTCAGTCTTCTACTTCATCATTTCTTATTACATTTATAAGGCAGATTGTCGGTGTTCAGCCAATTTCATCACAGATACCGAAGGAATTTTTCATTAATCAGAATTATCCGAATCCGTTCAATCCTTCAACAAAGATAAGATTTGGTTTACCAAAAGCTGCTGATGTAAAGATTACAATATATGATATATCAGGCAGAGTAGTAAGCGAACTTGTAAACGGAAAACTGGAAGCGGGTGAGTTTGAAACAGAATGGAATGCAACTAATTATGCTTCCGGAATATATTTCTACAGAATCGAAGCAGGGGATTATACCAATACAATGAAGATGTTGATGGTTAAATGATTTTATCATTTAACCTGAAATCCGGGTTTCCGGACTGCTTGTGAAATAGTGAATCCGTTTGGGCGGAGTGAGATTGTGAAATTTCAAATTTATAAGGCATTCTTGTAAAAGGATGCCTTTTTTTATTAAATAATAAAATTTCAGCTCATCACTCTGACTCCCGACCCCTGACTCTTTAGTGCATTTTTCAATACATATTTTTTCCACGCATTCAAAATCTAACCAAATCCGTGAGCTGCATTTTACAGTAATGTTACGACATGCTGTAATTCATTTCGATATTAACAAAGAACGATTATTTATGCTTATATTGCTGTATAAGCAACTCCAATATAATTTAATATAGTAAACGCTCATTGTCAAGTTTTTGGTGAAAAAACCTCACCCCTTTCCCCTCTCCTGGGAGGAGAGGGGTATTTAGAGCTTAAAAATCAAAGGATTCCCTTCTCGAGAGGGGTGGACTCCGATGGAGCGTTAGCGGATATCGGAAGACGGGGGTGTCCTGAAATGAGCCGAACAAGCCCTAAAGTATCACTTTAACTCCACCGTTCTCAGCGACAATTTATTCACTATTATAAATTCATATAGCTATTTTAGTTAACGATATAGTGAAGTTTTTTTTTGATGAAAAAGTTGTGATTC
>RPQH01000120.1 GCA_003820375.1 Ignavibacteriota bacterium | reverse complement strand
CAAATGTTGAATAAATAGTTATAGGTATAAGTGAATTCACTGTATCACTCACAGCAGTTATATTAACCTGAAAATTACTAGTACCAGCATCTGTTTCGCCTGTAAATGCTACAGATAGTTTTGTTTTCGGTGTTGTTTTAAAATATATATGCTGTTCTCCTTGTACACCGGAAAATTCTACGAGATCTTTCTCGAATATAAATTCACTTGCTGGTGGTGTTACTACATCTTCTTTACCGCAGGAACCAAATGCGATTGCTATTAGGAGAAACCCTAAGAATAAACTAAGTTTTTTCATACTTTGTTAAGTTTTAAATTTTTTAAGAATTGTTCATGGTACAACGTGTAAAGTTAACATACAAAAAATTAATAATCTATAAACTAATATATGTCAAATGTAACGTAAATACGGTAGAAACAATCTTTTGGTTGAAACCCGGCTTTGTATCAAATATGTGCAAAACATTATTTCATGTGCTGAAAAACAGTTTTAGAAACATTAATATCTGTATGAAATAATGATTTTTTATTGCAAAATAGCAGCTTTCCTTTAAGTGCGGAAATTCAAAACATGAAATCAGTAATATTCACTCACTCTAATATTTTTCATTGTCACAAATTTATTTCCTGTTGGAGGTCTGCTTAATTCAACCCTGAAAGCCAAATACAAAGGGTCTATTGCTGAAATATCCTCAGAAACTATAAAGTGTGCATTATTGTATTCATCCTGGTTTGATGAATAATATATAGTAGTTCCTGCAAGTGAGCTTGAATCATCCATAGCTAATATAGAAACAATAAAGTTGCTGGAACCTGCATCTGTTTCTCCGGTAAACTCAACTGAAATTTTTGTTCTCTTTGTAGTTTTAAAATAAATTTGCTGATGACCAATTGTATTGCCTGAAAATTGAATTTGGTCCATTTGGAAAAAATATGGAATTGGGACCCCGGTTATAAAACCCCACACTGCAGAATACTGACTGCTTCCGCTTGAATTTTCTGCTTTTACTCTCCAATAGTATTGAGTATTACTGTCCAGTCCGGTTACTGTTTTTGAAGTATCAGCAAATATTGTTTCATTAATAATGGGGGATGTAAAAGTATTTTCCAGAGCAACCTGTAATGTATATTTTTCAGCATGGTCTGCTTTCATCCACGTGAATGTAAAAGGAATACTTATTCCTGTAGTATCAATTGGAGGATAGGAAAGAACAGGTACCGATGGAATAGTTGAAGATGGGGGATTAACTATAGTATTGTCTTTTCCGCAGGAATTTAAAATAAACGTAATAATCAACAATACGATTAATAAAATTACTTTTTTCATAATTTATTAAGTATTTTTTTGCTTTTGAACTAAACTAGGGAAATTACGTGTTTAAGTTAACACACAAATATTTAATAATATATAAACTAATAAATATCATAATATTTCACTCAAAGGTACATTGACTTTAAAGCATATTATCCATAAATTTGTATTCTTTTAAGGAATATTTATGAAAAAAGGTATAGAAAAGTCACACAAGACTTCCGTGTTTACAAGGAACGAAGATGTAAACGCAAAATGGTTTGTAGTAGATGCAAACGGTAAAATACTGGGAAGAATGGCATCTGAGATAGCAAAAGTAATAAGGGGAAAGAACAATCCCAAATTTACACCTAACTCAGATACAGGAGATTTCGTGGTTGTAATCAATGCCGAAAAAGTAAGATTAACCGGCAAACGTGAAACTTTGAAGGATTACAAACATCACTCATTATATCCGGGCGGACAGAAAATTCGTTCGTTCAAGGAAATGATTGAAAAACATCCTGATAAAGTTATCAGATACGCAGTAAGAGGAATGCTCCCCAAAACAAAGCTTGGCGATAAGTTAATAAACAAATTAAAAGTGTATGCGGGAGATGTTCATCCCCATGCATCTCAAACTCCTGAATCTTTAAATATTTAATAAGGGTAAATGGCAGCTAATTATCATTACGCAGTTGGCAGAAGAAAAACATCAACAGCAAGAGTATATTTGACCGAAGGTACGGGCAATATTACTATTAATTCCAGAAATTCTTCAGACTATTTTAAAAAAGAAACACTTCTTAACCAGATATTTGAGCCGTTAAAAGTTATTGATATGGCAGATAAGTTTGATGTTAAGGTAAATGTTGAAGGTGGTGGATTTACAGGACAGGTTGGTGCAATTAAGTTAGGTATTTCAAGAGCCATATTAAAATATGATGCAAGCTTGAAACCCGGCTTAAAGAAGGAAGGGCTTTTAACCAGAGACTCAAGAATGGTTGAACGTAAGAAACCCGGACAACCGAAAGCAAGGAAGAGATTCCAGTTCTCGAAGAGATAATCAAAGAGATTATTTGATTGCTTTCGCAGTTAATAGAGTTTAAATAATAATAATTAATAATCCATACTTTCTGATTTTATCGACGGGTGTTCCGCATAAGCGGGATGTTGGATAAAAAACGAGGAAAGTAGTAGTGTCACGGCATAAGTGCCGGGCAGATAACAAAAGGAGAAATCATGATACAAGTATCAATCGAAGACCTGTTATTATCAGGAGCACATTTCGGACATTTAACCCGCCGCTGGAATCCCAAAATGAAGAGATATATTTTCATGGAAAGAAACGGGATCCACATTATCGATCTAAAAAAAACACATGAACTTTTAATGCAGGCTGCAGAATCCATTGGTAATTTGGTTACCGATGGTAGAAACATTCTTTTTATAGGTACAAAGAAGCAGGCAAAAGAAGTTGTGAAAAATGAAGCTCTCAGAAGCGGTATGAATTTTGTTACCGAAAGATGGCTTGGCGGTATGCTTACCAATTTTTCAACCATAAGAAAAAGTATTAAACGCCTGAACTCCATTATTAAAATGGAAACAGACGGGACTTTTGAAAATATTCAAAAGAAAGAACGCCTTGTTTTATCAAGAGAAAAAGAGAAGCTTGAAAAAATACTCGGCGGAATTTCAACAATGAATAAGCTTCCGGGCGCTATTTTTCTTATTGATGTTAAAAAAGAACATATTGCTGTTGATGAAGCAAGAAAATTAAATATTCCCATCTTCGCAATAGTAGATACAAACTGTGATCCGGACCTTATAGATTACCCGGTTCCTGCAAATGATGATGCTGTTAAATCAATTGAGTTAATTACAAGAGTAATTGCAGATGCAATTATTGATGCAAGGCAGAGAAGTGAAATGAAAAGATTACATGCTGATGAAGAAGTTGATGCAGGTAAGGTAACAGAGACAAGAAAAAAAGGACCGGAAATAACACCTCCTGATACCACAGCTGCTGAAGGTGCAGGAATATCGTAAAAACAAACAAAAAGTAATAAAGGAAATAAAAGGAGTAAAAAGTGGAAGTTACAGTTGACCAAGTAAAAGAACTAAGAAGTAAAACCGGTGCCGGTATGATGGATTGCAAAAAGGCACTAATGGAATCTGAAGGTAATTTTGAAAAAGCTATTGAATATTTAAGAAAAAAAGGTTCGGTTACTTCTCAAAAAAGAAGCGGCCGTGTTGCAAAAGAAGGATTAATAATTGCAAAGACAAGTGATGACAGGAAAGAAGCAGTAATTACTGAAGTAAACTGCGAAACGGATTTTGTTGCAAGAAGCACTGACTTTCAGGGCTTTACCAATTCTATTGTTGATATTCTGTTATCAACGAAAAACGATGATATGAATACATTGCTTAACTACCAGTCAGACGGCAGAAACATACAGCAGGCTCTAGATGAATTGACCGGAAAAGTAGGAGAAAAAACCGAACTAAAAAGAGCACAGTATTTTAAATCGGAGAACGGATTTTTCTGTGCTTATAATCATGTCGGGAATAAAATTGCATCAATTATTGAGCTTTCCGGAACTTTGACCGATGAAGGTGCGAACCTGGGTAATGACCTTGCAATGCAGGTAGTAGCTATGAAGCCAATTGTTATTGAAAGAAGTGAAATAAGTGAAGATGTTATTAATAAAGAAAAAGAGATATATTTGACATTAGCATTGAATGAAAAGAAACCTCAAAACATAGCAGAGAAGATTGCAGAAAATAAGGTAGAAAAATTCTTCCAGGAAAACTGCCTGGTTGAACAGGAATTTGTAAAAGAATCGGGTAAATCTGTTTCTGACGTAATTAAAGAAGTATCAAAACAAGTTGGACAGGATTATAAAGTAGTCAAAATGATCAGGTACCACCTTGGAGAAACTTTAGAAAGCTAAAAGTTGGCAGCTAGAAATAATATAAAACCCAAATTTAAGAGGGTTTTGTTAAAGCTCAGCGGTGAATCGTTAAGCGGTGAGAATGATTTCGGTATTGATGCAAATATACTTGAATATCTTAGCACAGAAATTAAGAAGGTACACGACCTCGGTATTGAAATAGGAATAGTTATCGGCGGCGGGAACATTTACCGCGGGCTGGCCGCACAGGCACAGGGTATCGATAGCGTTACAGGAGATTATATGGGAATGCTCTCCACTATTATCAATGCACTAGCTTTGCAAAATTCACTTGAAAAAAAAGGTATTTATACAAGATTGCTTTCTGCAATTGAAATGTACAAAATTGCAGAACCTTTTATAAAAAGGAGAGCGGTCAGGCATCTTGAAAAGAAAAGAATAGTTATATTCGGAGCAGGTACAGGCAATCCCTATTTTACTACAGATACAGCAGCATCACTCAGAGCTCTGGAAATCAATGCAGATGTAATCCTGAAAGGTACGCGTGTTAACGGTGTTTATGATAAAGACCCGGAAAAAAATGACGGTGCAAAGATGTACAGTAAAATTTCATTTTCAGAAGCTTACAGCAAGAATTTGAAAATTATGGATATGACTGCTTTTGCTCTTTGCCAGGAAAATAAAATTCCGATTATTGTTTTTAACATGAATGTTAAAGACAACTTTAAAAAAATAATTCTAGGTCAAAAAGTAGGAACTTTAGTATCATAAAGAAATGATAAAAGATATTTTAAAAAATGCCGATTCAAAAATGATGAAATCAGTTGAAGCTGTAAGGCAGGAACTTGTAAGAATAAGAACCGGCAAAGCCACAACATCACTTTTGGATGGTGTAAAAGTAGATTATTACGGAACCCCTACACCACTCAATCAGCTTGGAACAGTGAGTATTCCGGATATACATACAATTGCAATACAGGTATGGGATAAATCCGCTATACAAAGCATAGAAAAAGCTGTCATGAATGCGAATCTTGGATTAAATCCGATGTCCGAAGGACAGCTGGTAAGAATTCCAATTCCTCCGCTAAACGAAGAAAGAAGAAAAGAGCTTGTAAAGCTTGTGAAGAAATTTGCTGAAGAAGGAAAAGTAGCTGTAAGAAATGTCAGGCGCGATGCAATTGAACATTTAAGAAAAGCAGAAAAAGACGAACATGTTTCTGAAGATGACAGAAAACATGCTGAAACTGAAGTTCAAAAATATACTGATAAACATATTAAAGATATAGATGTTATTATTCAGCAAAAGGAAAAGGAAATTATGGAAGTATAATTTACCTTCTTCTTAAAAATGTTAAATGAAAAAAATCTGGTTTTTAACCTATAATATTTTATTCCTTCCAATCTTCTGGATCGTTATAAATTTTTTTTCTTTTTTTAATAAAAAAATTAGAAAAGGTATATTAGAAAGAAGAAATTTATTCGAGTCACTGGATATTGCACTTAAATCATTTGATAAAGACAGGGATAATATAATAATTCATTGTTCATCGCTAGGGGAGTTTGAGCAGGCAAAGCCGGTATTTGAAGAGCTGGATAAAACAGACAGGTTTAATTTTGTTATTTCTTTTTTCTCACCATCGGGATTTCATCATGCAAAATTTGATTCGAATATAAAATCTCCGATTATAAAAACTTACCTTCCTTTTGATTCCATGCCGAATGTGAACAGGTTTATATCGGCAATTAATCCGAAAGCTGTAATCTTCATAAAATACGACCTGTGGCTTAATCTATTAAACAAGCTTAAATCAGAAGGTATTTTCCGTTTATTAATCAACGCTACATATAATGAAAAATCGTTTAAATGGAAATTCTTTATCAGCAGGTCATACAGGAAAACCGTTCATGATTATTTTAATGTTATTTCCACTTCTGAAGAAGATGATAAGATAGAACTGGAAAAAGTATTGTCCCCGAAAGTAAAAATTGTTGTTTCAGGTGATACAAAGCTTGAAAGAATTGAAAAAGCAAAAGAAAGCTCAAAGAACAGGACCTTACTTAACGGGAGTATAATTGGGAATAAGAAAGTTCTTGTAGTGGGCAGTTCATGGGATTCCGATATGGATATACTTCTTCCTGTAATAGATAAAATAAACTGCAATAAAAAATCAGGTGAAAAAGCACTGATATCAATTATCGCTCCGCATGAACCGAATGAACATACACTTTTGGGAATAGAAGAAAAAATAAAAGATGAGTATAACAATCTCAGGGTAATAAGATATTCGAATATTGAAAAATTCAAAAATGAAAATTTAATATTGATAGACAGCATCGGGCTGCTGCTTATTTTATACAAATACGCAGATATAGCATACGTGGGCGGCGGCTGGCGTTCCGGCATACATAATGTAATGGAACCTGCAGGCTACGGAATTCCCGTTTTATTCGGGAATGAAAAATTAACCGAAGATGCTGAACTGTTAATTGAAACAGGCGGCGGAGTTGCTGTTGGTGATAAACGTTCATTATACAGAAACCTTTTGCATCTGCTTACTGATATGGACGAAAGAATACGAATGGGTGCAAGATCTCAATCGGTGTTTCTGAATAACCAGGGTACATCAAAAAAAATATCACGATTGTTAATGCAAAATATAAACCGTGAAAGGGAAATAAGTGTTTAATAAAATTTCATTCTTCGAAGAATCATTAAAAGAAAGTGCTGCAACCAAGCTTAAAATACTTGAAAGCTGCAAGGATGATGTTCTTAAAGCTGCTGATGAAATCGTTAATACTTTTAAGAACGGCGGAAAGTTAATGTTTTGCGGTAATGGCGGCAGTGCTGCGGATTGCCAGCACCTTGCTACTGAGTTTGTCATTCGCTTATCACATGATATTGAACGCCCCGCATTACCTGCTTTAGCATTGACAACAGATACTTCCAATCTTACTGCAGGCGGAAATGATATAGGTTTTGAAAATGTATTTGCACGTAATGTTGAAGGATTAGGCAGGGAAGGTGATATGTTAATTGCAATATCAACCAGCGGTAACTCTAAAAATGTTATAAAGGCAATTGAAAAAGCACGGTCAAAAAAAATTAAAACACTTGCTTTGCTTGGCGGTAACGGCGGTAAAATAAAGGATATTGCAGATTTTACTATTATTATTCCATCTGATAATGTACAAAGGATACAGGAAGGCCATATTACTGTCGGTCATATTTTTTGTGAAATAGCTGAAAGGGAAATGTATAAAGTTTAAAAAGCGGTATTAACAAATTCACCAACTTATCCTGACATTGCTAACTGTTCACAGTAGTTTATTCTTTCCAATTTTTGTTTTAGCATTTCCAAACGTATAAAATTAGTTATCTTATCCCTTATATAATCCGCTTCATCCAATTCTCTGAAATGAATTCCTCTTGTGTATTCTATTGTCTGCCTTCTCCTGACATAGAGATTTGTATTACCCACCGGCATAAAATTAAATGCAAATAATAAAAACAATATTAATACTAACCTTTTCATTTATATTAGTTTAGGGTTTAATACTAAATTTCCATATCAAATATCGGACTAAATATACCCGATTATATGTATCCCGGAATGTTTGATTTTAACAAAAAATGTATTAAGTTGCAAGAATAATTCACAAACATAACCATAAACAATATGTTCAGCAAAACCATTGCCGCAGTAACTTTTATGTTAATTTTAACCGGTATTGTAAAATCACAGGATTACAATTACAAACCAGGCGAAATAATTGTAATGCTAAAGTATAATACAGATGCAAGCTATCTTGAAATTGCATTTGCTTCTGCCGGGTTAAAGGTTAAACAGCCTTTAGTAGAAGAGCTAAACATATGGCTTTACGAGTTTGAAACCGGCAGGACCAATGAGAACGTACTTCTTTCTCAATTAAGAAAAAACGGCAGCGTGGCAGTGGCACAGTTCAATCATTATGTAACTGAACGTTCATTATTTCCAAATGACCCGCAATTTACACAGCAATGGTCGTTAAACAACACCGGTCAAAGCGGCGGTAATGTTGATTCTGACATTGATGCTCCTGAAGCATGGGGAGTAACAACAGGCGGAGTAACAGCGCTCGGTGATACCATTGTAATTGCAATTATTGACGGGGGATTTTATTTAACACATCAGGATATTAATTTCTGGAAAAACTATAAAGAGATACCCGGCAATGGAATTGATGATGATACCAACGGATACATAGATGATTTCAACGGATGGAATGCTTACAACAATAACGGTACAATATCAGGCAATACACACGGCTCTCATGTTTCGGGTATAGCAGCAGCAACCGGAAATAACAGCTTAGGTGTAGCCGGTGTAAACTGGGGTGCGAGGATTCTCCCTGTTATGGGTTCTACAGGAACAGAATCAATTGTACTTATTGCATACGGTTATGTATTAAAGCAAAGACGACTTTACAATCAGACAAACGGTGCTAAAGGAGCGTTTATAGTATCAACCAATTCGTCGTTCGGAGTAGATTACGGACAGCCGCAAAATTATCCGCTATGGTGTGCTTTCTATGATTCACTCGGCTCAGCAGGAATATTAAATGCATGTGCAACAGCGAACCTCAATATAAACGTTGATGTTCAGGGTGATATACCTACTGCATGTTCAAGCCCGTTTATGGTATCGGTAACAAATACAACAAACACGGATGCCAAGAACAACGGCGCGGCTTATGGATTGCTTACGATTGATCTTGGTGCACCCGGAACAAGCATCTTATCAACAACAACTGCAGGTAATTACGGGCTGTTAACAGGTACATCTATGGCAACTCCGCATGTTGCTGGAGCAATAGCTTTAATGTATGCCGGGGCAAGCTCATCATTCATTCAGGCATATAAAAATGACCCGGATTCTTTTGCATTAATAGTAAAGCAAAAACTATTGCAGGGAGTAGATGTTATACCTGCTCTGCAAAATATAACTGTATCAGGCGGCAGGCTGAACGTATTTAGTAGTATAATGCTAATGCCTGTCTTCGTATCTAACGGACAACATCTGGATGCTGCGCCAAAATACTACAGGTTGTATGATAATTACCCGAACCCTTTTAATCCTTCAACAGCAATAAAGTATGATGTTGCAAAAGCAAGTTTAGTTACAATAAAGATATATGATGAAATAGGCAGAGAAGTAAAAACCCTGATAAACATGGAAATGCAGCCGGGAACATACCAGGCAATCTGGAATGCGGCGAATGTATCAACAGGAATTTATTATTACAAAATTACTGCCGGTGATTTTACTCAAACAAAAAAAATGGTCTTGATAAAATAATATAATAAATCAATTTAAGTGTGATTATAAAAGCAAGCTGCAAAGCTTGCTTTTTTTATAAGCAATTAATTTTTTTGACATTAAAGTCAGTAGCTGACAAATTTGGCAATAATTTAAACAAAAAATTAAAAATGAATCAAGACGGGTTATAAATAAGGTACTGCAAATACATATACTTCTGTATTTCAAAATGTCGTAAAATAATTTGAACTATTGGCATGGTTATTGTTTATATCAATGCAAGTATGTTCTACCTTAATTTTTTTATAAATATAACAAGGAGTAAATTATGAAACGACTATTCACCATTGTAATAGCAATGTTCGCATTATGGCAAATCTCATCAGCTCAATTCGTAGAGCAAACTTCCGGTGTAACAACAGCATTACAATCCGTTTCCGCAGTCACAGACCAGGTAGCATGGACCTGCGGTGTCGGCGGTAAAGTATTAAGAACAACAAATGGCGGTACAAATTGGCTGAATGCCAGCGGTAATCTTCCTACTACTACAGACATGTACAACATTTTCGGATTAGGTGCTGATACAGCATTGGTAACAGGTTCACCTGCAACCGGAACGATGGTCTGGAAAACTGTTAATGGAGGTACAAACTGGACACAGGTGTTTGCACAGACAGGCGGCTTTATGGATGCTATCTGGATGATGACTTCATTAACCGGTTTTATGTACGGTGACCCAGTCGGCGGCAGATGGTCACTCTGGAAAACCAGTAATGGCGGCAATACCTGGGATTCAACCGGTCTAAATGTACCGCAGGTTGGATCTGAAGCAGGATGGAATAATGCTATGCACGTTTTGAATAACAACATTTGGTTTGGCACAAACAACAGCAGAATTTACTACTCTGCAACAGGCACGTTACCATTTTCAGTACAGCCAACTCCACAGGTAAATTCTTATGCTATATGGTTCAGTGTTCCTTTATTTGGTTTGTCAGGCGGCGCACAGGCAATGTCAACTTCAAATAACGGTGTAAACTGGACTAATACAGCAACAGCTCCGGGAGCAGGTAATATTTCAGGTATTACAGGTACTGGTATAACATTCTACCTTATACGCCAGGCAACAAGTATATACAGAACCGATAACAACGGTGCTAACTGGACAACCCAATACACTGCACCTGCAGGCAATTACTATCATATACAAAGAGCAAGATTAGGAAACAGGATTTGGGCTGTAAGGTCTAACGGCGGAATATCCATGAGCACAGGTATCGTTGGTGTTACTCCAATTACAGGAACAACACCGGACAGGTTTGAATTATCACAGAACTATCCGAACCCGTTCAACCCGTCAACCACTATCAGGTTTGCAATACCGAACAACTCGCTTGTAACCCTGAAGATATACGATGCAATAGGCAGAGAAGTAGAAACACTTGTTAACGAATTCAAGACCGCAGGTACTTATGATGTGAACTTCAATGCAGCAAATGTAACCAGCGGAATATATTTCTATACCATATCAGCGGGTGATTTTAAAGATACGAAAAAGATGATATTAGTGAAATAAAAGAATATTTGTTGAATAATATTATTTGTTGATGATGATATAAAAGGGGATGCTTGAAAAAGTGTCCCTTTTTTGTTTATTTAAGAAAGCCGCCGGATGAAGTTTCTTAATCCCCCTCTCCAAGCTGAGCTTGCGAAGTCCCGCTCTGCGTGGATGGAGAGGGGAATGGGGTGAGGCCTTATATTCCTGTCATTGGTATAAGTAAAATCACGGAATTGAATTGAACTACTTTAATAATTCCGGTAAGTTATAGTGTAAACTAAATCCTCAATGAGAACTAAACTTAAAATTTTATTCTCGCTTCTTGCTGCTATAATTATCATACTTGGATTTACTGTGCCCCTTAATATGACCTCCGGATGGTACCAGCAGTTTATGCCTAATTTGAATGGAGCTCAGATATCTGAGATTACATTTGTTGACAGCTTAACCGGTTTTGCAACTACATTATACAGAAATACTAATGATACAGCTTATATACTTAGAACTTCTAATTCAGGAGATAATTGGAATATTAGCACATCATTTAATTATCCATTTTATAAAATACAGTTTGCTAACCAGAATACAGGTATTGCACTCACATTTCAGAAGTTATTTAAGACAACTGATAAAGGAATGAGTTGGCAGACAATTAATATACCAACAAATGCATTTGAAGGTATGCATGTTTTAAACCAGGATACTATATGGCTAGTATCATCTAATTCCGCAGTTGGCGGTGTATTCCGCACAAACAATGGAGGAGCAAACTGGATACCGCAGGGCTCATTTAGTCCTAATCCTGCAAGAATATATATGTATAACCGGGATACAGGATTTATCAGTGATAACGCAGGTGATTATCTTAGAAAGACTACAAACTCAGGCAATAGCTGGACTTTAATATCAGGTCAACCGGGATTTACAGATATGTACTTTATAAATAGCCTAACCGGTTGGAGAGCTTATGGCTCAATGAGGAAAACTACTGATGGAGGATTGAACTGGACTACACAAACCTTACCAACAAGTACCTATATGGTTAACAATCAAATATTAAAGTTCTCTAATATAGGAAATGATACTATTTGGGGTGTTGGTGGAGAT
>RPQH01000119.1 GCA_003820375.1 Ignavibacteriota bacterium | reverse complement strand
TTTCCGAATTATTACTATTGTATTGTTTTTCACAATTCTCCACACATTTACGAATCACCCCTTGTCCTCATATGTTTTTACCTCATTGAATTATTAAATTTGCAGGGATTGATATTGGCAAGGGGTGATTTTCCAGGGTTAAAGATTTTCCGAATTATTACAATTGTATTGTTTTTCACAATTCTCTTCACACATTAACGAATCACCCCTTGTCCTCGTTCGGGCGGAAGAAAATCAGAGTTGGGTTCAAAACGGAGCTAAGTTGGGGTCAAAACGAGTCGGAGTTGGGGTCAAGTTAGTATCAAATTGGGTCATCGTTTTTGGAAAACAGGGGTTAACTCATTGCAATATATGGAGATAACGCCGTCACTCTTGTCATTTTTCTCCAAAATTGTTGCGATTACGAGCTAAAAATGCAATATTTTTCACCGCTTTCAAAAAACGATATCGTTAACTGATTTCGCTACTCCGACCTGTTTGGTGGGATTTTACCGTCGTTAATATATTCATTATAATAGCCATTATTCACTGCTTTTCCGCGGGCAATCTAAACCTCACTGGAATCCTTCGGAAATCTTACTTATAAATAGTGGGGATTTGCTTATTATGATATTGAAACGTGAATTTTTCGTAAATGCTTAAATTGAGTTAAAAATATGTAAAAATAGCACTTCACTTGACATATGGAATCCTCTGTATTATGTTTACAGTGCGTTATACGGGGGCGGAAGGTTATAAATCGACCCGGGATACTCCATGATTGTTCTTTCTCAACCTGAACGGCGTTACGTAACGATGGCATGTACGTCGCTAATATATGATGTATAATAGAGCGGAATTTCATAAAAATATGCCCTTGTCAAAAAAATATGTACTGAAAACTGCATATTTTTATTTAAACTGTTGTTATCATAGTATTTTGTAGTAAAATAATGGGTTTATTGAACGGAATAAGTCCTGCAAAATGCATCCGAAATACCTTTTACCTGAATGTGCCTTTTTCGATTTTTCACTAAACTGGCACCGGATAAAATTATTACATGAATAGTCAGATTTGTTTATGCAATGAGAAATTTTAACATTAATTCGGGACAAAATTTATTAAACCATGTTTTTTGCTTTATCGCAAAAACTGCAATTATTCTCAAATTTACTTGATTAAGTATTGTAAATTAGTTATTTTTGACACAATATATATATTGAGTATAGTATGCACCTATGTTTGAAGAACTAAGTAATAAATTTGATAAGGTATTTAGTTTTATTCGCGGCAAAGGAAAAGTTACAGAAGCGAACATTGACGAATTTTTACGAGAGGTCAGACGCGTTCTACTTGATGCCGATGTAAACTACAAAGTTGTTAAAGATTTTATACAGGATGTAAAGAACAACGTTCTTTCTCAAAATGTTTTCACAAGTATAAATCCTGCTCAACTGATTATCAATACCATTAACTCACAGCTTATAAAGCTGATGGGAGAGAAACGGACGGATATACATTTTTCAAATAATATCCCTTCGGTAATAATGGTAGTCGGTTTGCAGGGTTCAGGAAAAACTACGTTCGCAGCTAAGCTGGCTAACTACCTTCGTTCAAAAGGAAGAAGCCCTGCTATGGCTGCTTGTGATGTTTACAGACCTGCAGCTATTGAACAATTGATATCACTTGGCAAGCAGGTAAACATCCCGGTTTATTCTGATGATTCGAAAGACCCGTTAAAAATTGCTCAAAACGCATCAGACTATTGCAGGCAAAATTTTAAAGATACTCTTATCGTAGATACCGCAGGACGTCTTGCAATCGATGAAGAGATGATGCGTGAAGTTGAAACTCTGAAAGCTGAGCTGAACCCGACCGAGATATTGTTTGTGGTTGATGCAATGACCGGGCAGGATGCAGTAAACACTGCAAAGGAGTTCCATAACAGGTTAGATTATGATGGAATAATCCTTACCAAGCTTGACGGTGATACAAGAGGCGGTGCAGCGCTTTCGATAAGAGCGGTTGTAACCAAACCGATTAAGTTTGTTGGTATCGGTGAAAAGCTTGATGCAATTGAGCCATTCTATCCGGACAGGATGGCAGGCAGAATCATGGGACATGGTGATTTGACTTCACTTGTTGAAAAAGCTGCTGAAATACTGCCGCAGGAACTTGATGAAAAGAAACTTAAGAAACTTGAAGAGAAACTTAACAAGAACAAGTTTGATTTCAATGATTTCCTGGACCAGCTTCAGCAGATAAAAAAGATGGGTCCCCTATCGCAGATACTCAGTATGATACCGGGAGCAGATAAAATGCTGAAGGGCAGAGAAGTGGATGAAAAGCCGATGAAAAAAGTTGAAGCGGTAATTACATCGATGACATTTAAAGAGAGAGAGAACCCGAATATATTGAACGGTTCAAGAAGACGGCGAATAGCGGCAGGAAGCGGAACGACAATCCAGGATGTTAACAGGGTTATAAAGCAATTCCACGAAATGCAAAGAATGATAAAGCAGATGAAAAAAGGCAAGATGAATAACTTTCTAAAGAATTTTAATATACCTAATATTTAATAACTACAAATAATAATTACGGAGCAAAAACATAATTGGTAAAACTTAGACTGAGACGAATGGGCAGAAAGAAAATGCCTATTTACAAGATAGTGGCGGCAGATTCAAGAGCCCCGCGTGACGGACGCTTTATCGAGGCATTAGGAACTTATAATCCTAATCATAACCCTATTAAGCTGGAAGTTAATGAAGACAGAGTTTTTTATTGGCTGAAAACCGGTGCACAACCGACTGACACAGTTAAAAACCTCCTTTCAAGTAAAGGCTTGATGTTAAAGCTGCATCTTACAAAAAAGGGAGCAGATGAACAAAAGATAAACGACGAATTCACAAAATGGTCAGCAATGCAGGAACCAAAGCTACAAAGGGCAACCGAAAAGAGATTAAGAAGGAAAGAAAAGAAAAACAAAGCCGGAGAAAATGCAGGCCCGGCTCCTGAACCTAATACTACACCTGCGTAGGTTAGTAATTTAAAGAGTTGAGTTGTTTTGTTAAATTACTATTTAAAAATAATCTCTACAAAGAAGGAGTAACAGATGAAAGAATTTATTGAGTACATTGCGAAAAATCTTGTTGATGAGCCGAATTGTGTAACCGTGGATGAGACAGCCGAAGAGAATAAAGTCATTCTTAAGCTTCATGTTGCTAAAACTGACCTCGGAAAAGTTATTGGTAAGCAGGGTAAAACTGCGAAATCAATGAGAGTTCTGTTGACAGCAGTAGCTGCAAAACATAACATGAGCGGTCAACTTGAAATTGACGAAGACCGTCAGAAATAAATGACGGTGTAACCCCTTTAAAGGGAAAAAATTTATATGATGCGTATTGATGTAATATCTGCAGTTCCGGATATATTAGTTTCGCCACTTAATGAAAGCATAATCAAGCGTGCACAAAATAAAAAGCTGGTTGATATCGTTATTCATGACTTAAAAGATTATGCTACAGGTAAATATAAACAGATCGATGACAAGCCGTATGGCGGCGGCGCAGGAATGGTTCTAATGCCAGAACCGCTGTTCAAATGCATAGAAAAGCTTTTATCTGAAAGGAAATATGATAATATTATTTTTCTTACCCCTCAGGGCAAACGGTTTAACCAAAAAAAAGCTAATGCCCTATCTTTGAATGATAATATTATCATGATTTGTGGACACTATAAAGGTGTTGACCAGAGAGTGGTTGATACTTTTGCAACGATGGAAATATCAATTGGTGATTATGTATTGAGCGGCGGAGAGCTCGCTTCGCTGGTACTCATAGATTCAATTGTAAGATTGATTCCGGGAGTACTTGGAGACAGTGAAGCAGCTTTAACTGACTCTTTCCAGGTGTCTTCGGGTTTCGATGCACCGCAATATACAAGGCCGGCAGACTTTAAAGGAATGAAAGTTCCTGATATTCTGGTGAGCGGAGACCATAAGAAGATATTTGACTGGAGAGAAGATGAAGGTAAAAAGAAATACAGAAAAGTAAAAAGAAAGAATATTTAAAAGAATTATAAATATATATCGTAGAAAGTACTAAAATGGAAAAGATAAATTTAGTTACATCACCGCAGATTAGGAAAGATTTACCTTCATTCCACCCGGGAGATACCGTTTCTGTGCATGTGAAAGTAATTGAAGGCGACAAAGAAAGAATTCAGCAGTTCCAGGGAATAGTAATGGGAATAAGAGGTTCAGGAATCAGCAGAACATTCAGAGTAAGGAAGATATCAAATGGCGTAGGCGTAGAGAGGATTTTCCCTGTAAACTCACCAAACATAGCCAAGATAGATAAGTTAAAAGAAGGTAAAGTAAGAAGAGCAAAGTTATTTTATCTCAGAAAACTGACAGGTAAATCAGCGACTAAGATTAAAGAAAAGATAAAGCATGCTCCTGTAAAGGAAAGTGCCCCGGCAGAAAGTGTTGTATAAAGTCATTTAATTTATTCAAAAAAAACCGTTATTTTGCAGTAACGGTTTTTTTTATTCTTACCTTTCATATCATTGAAGAATATATCGAAATACTTTGTATCGGTTGCTGGAAATATTGGATCGGGAAAATCTTCATTAACAAAGATGATTGCCGATAACCTTGGCTGGTTTCCCTATTTTGAATCTGTTCAGAACAATCCTTACTTAAAAGATTTTTATAAAGACATGAAGCGGTGGAGCTTTCAGCTTCAGGTATATTTTCTCTCTCACAGGTTCCAGGTTCACAAAAAAATTATCGAATCAAAGCAATCGGTAATTCAGGACCGCTCAATTTATGAAGATGTGGAGATATTCGCACGCAATCTTTATCTTATGGGTCGTATGGAGAAACGTGATTATGAAAATTACCGCAGCTTATTTTATGAAATGACAGATTATCTTCAGCCGCCGGATCTTGTTGTTTATCTCAAAGCTGATGTTGAAACGCTGTTACGGCAAATCAGGCTGAGAGGAAGAGAGTTTGAGAAGAGTATTGAATCGAAGTATTTGCTAAGATTGAACCGCAGTTATGATAAATGGGTTAAGAGTTATAAGTGCGGCAATCTGATAACTATTGAGACAGATGAGCTGGATTTTGTGCATAACCCTGAACATTTTATGCTTATTTTAAATAAAATCAAAACAACATTAAGTTGACCATAAAAATACCCATATCGACCGGTGAATTAATTGATAAGATAACAATTCTTGAAATCAAAACACATCATATTAAAGAAGGTGATAAGCTGAGTATTATTTATAATGAACTGAAAATGCTGTATGATGAATTCGAAAAATTGCTTGATTCAATTGAAAAGAAAAAGAAAAAGCTGCTTTCACTTAAAAATGACCTTGAGAAAGTAAACTCGACCTTATGGGAAATTGAAGATAAAATAAGAATACTTGAAGCAAAGAAGGATTTCACGGGAGACTTTGTTGAACTGGCACGTAATGTATATTTGTATAACGATAAACGTTCTGAACTCAAGAAAAAAATAAACATATTAACCGATTCACATATTTCAGAAATAAAACAATATCCCAATTATAAGGATAATGAGCAACAATAAAAGCAAAGATGAATCATCACGCCCTATCGGAGTATTTGATTCCGGTATAGGGGGATTAACAGTTGTAAAAGAATTATCGCGTCTGTTACCGGATGAGAAGATTATTTATTTCGGCGATACGGCAAGAGTGCCATACGGAAATAAATCACGTGAAACTATAATTCACTACTCACTGCAAATAGCATACTTCCTGATGAAAAAGAAAATTAAGATGCTTGTAGTGGCATGTAATTCTGCTTCATCAGTATCGTTACCAACTTTGAAAAGGCATTTTCATATTCCAATAATCGGTGTAATAGAGCCCGGTGCTAAAGCCGCTATAACAAAATCACAAAATAATAAAATCGGAGTGATTGGTACGCTTGGAACCGTGGCATCCAATTCATATAAAAAAGCGCTTAAGAAGATTAACAGCAAAGTAAATGTATTTCAGCAATCATGCAGCTTATTTGTACCTTTAGCAGAGGACGGGTGGAACGATACAAAAATTGCACAGGAAATATCAGATGAATATATTAAAAGTATATCGGGTAAAGATATTGATACATTAATACTTGGCTGTACACACTATCCCCTGTTGAAAGATGTTATACAAAAATCAGTTGGTGAAGATGTCGAACTGATAGATTCAGGCAGAGAAACAGCAAAAGAAGTGAAGAAAATACTTGAGAAAAAAGATTTAATAAGTAAGAATAAGCTTTCGGAAAAGAACCACTCGATTTTTTATGTATCAGACTTCCCGCATAAGTTTACCGAAGTAAGCCAAAGGTTTCTATCAAAAGAATTGAAGCATGTACATAAAGTAAAACTATAACTTAGATGGATGAACAAATTTTAAAGATACTTAAAGATTCAAATGCCCTGCTTGAAGGACATTTTATTTTAACATCAGGACTTCACAGCCCGCATTATATAGAAAAATTCAGAGTGCTTGAACAGCCGAAATATACGGAAATGCTTTGCTCAAAGATTGCAGATAACTTCAGAGATAAAAGTGTAACGGTAGTAATCGGTCCAATTACCGGAGGAATAATTCTTGCCTATGAAACAGGTAAACAGCTTGGCACACGGGCAATATTTACTGAACGTATTGATGGTGTCATGACGTTAAGAAGAGGATTCCAGCTTTCTTCTGAAGACAGAGTATTAATTGTTGAAGATATAATTACTACCGGTGGAAGTGTTCAAGAGGTAATAGATGTTGTCAGGTCATGCGGCTCTGATATAGTTGGATTGTCCTGCATAGTAGATAGAAGCAATGGTAAGGCAAAGTTTGATGTTCCATATAGGCCACTGCTAAGAATGGAAGTTGTAAATTACAATCCTGAAGAATGCCCGATGTGTAAAGCAGGCTCAACTACAATAAAACCTGGTAGCACAAATAAATAAAAAACCGGATACAGGTTATTATTTAAGTAAGATCATTTTTCTGGTTTCAGAATAGTTACCTGCTGTAAACTTATAAATATAAATACCACTTGAAATTTGATTCCCATCAAAGATTACGGAGTATCGTCCTGCTGATTTATTTTCCGATACAAGCTTTCTCACTTCCCTTCCCAAAATATCAAACACAGTTAGTTCAACAAATGATGAACTTGCTATGTTAAAATTTATCTTAGTAACCGGATTGAACGGATTCGGATAATTTTGTTCAAGACTGAATGATTCAGGTAGACCGGTTTGATTTCCATTTACTGCAATAGGAAAATTTTCAATCTGGAATTTATAAGCTCTGTATGTATATACACCGGAAGGATAAGAACCTTCGAATGCAATATTTCCAGATGGAGTTACTTCAGTAATAGTAGGATTTGTACCACCCCAACTTATTAATGTATTGCCACCGGGTAAACGCTGAACAAAACCACCCCAAAATCCATAAATAATCGGTGTGTGTATATATTGCCACACAAGCTCTGCAGTCTTATTTACTTCATCCAGATGATATTCTGCTGCTCTGGAATAATGAGGAGTATGGAAGTTACCGTTATCATAAATCGTTATGTTTCCATTAGATATTCTTCTGGCTGCATGTTGATAATGAAATGGGATTGAATCGTTTAAATATGTAAATTGATTGTTTAACCCGCCAAATCTCCAAATGATATCTCCCGTAGTACGGTTTATCTTCGTTACTTCATCCAGATGCCTTGAAGATAATATTAAATTATTATCGGTGTCTACATCAATTGAATTACCATGTACTGCATCAATTTTATGAGCTAACAGGTTTTCATGAAGGGCATCTGTAATTTCAAAATGATCCCAGCTTCTCCATTGAAAAACCACATTATTGTTATCATCAACTTCCTGTATTATTGTTCCGAAAACTAACGCAGCCGTATCCCCTCCTGTTATAATCTTGCTCATATCCACTACCTGAGTATCATAAGCCATTAGCAATGCATAGCCATTACTTAATACACGCAATTCATGTATATCGGTTGTATATCCGTTACCGCAATAAAATGAGTCTGTTTTAATAAAGTTATAATCTAATTCGAAATGCTTCTTCAATGCACCGTCAAAATAAGAGAAATTGTTACCAGATTGTTTTTTAAAATCACCGGAAAAACTCTGCAGAATTGCAGACCATAACGGTATACCATTTTTATCTGAAATAATTAAGTATGATTTACCATTATAAGGAGTTAAAAACAGGTAGCCATCAGATGGATTTGAATTAACGGTAACATTAAATGGAGGAGTTATCAATATGGAATTCATTTGTGAGTATGAATCAATTTCATTGCTCGCAAACGGATTAATCTCTATTTTTTGTTTAGAAGTATTAAATGAGCACGAAAAATCATGTTTATTGTTTGAAATATACTTTAATAATTCACCTGTAATATTAACAACAACTTTCTCCCCGTAATCAAAAGACTTAAAAGGCTTAAAGATAATTTTTGAGTTATTACTGCATAGAATTATTTGTCCTTTATGTAAAGAGCTTTTAGAACCTTCTACTCTGATGCATTTTAAAATAATATCCTTAGTTAATGTTACCTGTTTATCGAAACCAATAGTAATTGTATTTTCAATATTAACATATTCCGAACCCGGCTTGGGATCAAGATATACAATATTACTTTTCAAAATAGTATTTGAGAATAAAAAGAAAAGCAATATAAATAATTCAATTTTTTTCATTTTATAAAATTATTTGTAAAGTATTACAATGTAAACAAAATTTAAATTTAAACTACCGATGATTCAATCCTTATTCCGGCATATCATGACAATCAATATATTGTTTAATGCAATTTATATATATTTTTGTAAATATATCAATAAATAAGACGTATAATCGTTGTAAACCGGTTATATAATTCGCAAAACAATCATATACTCTTAACAAAATAACTCTTATTTTTTAATAAAGTAATTCTAATTTATAATACAAACTTAAATGAATGTCTATAAAAATACATACTGTTAAAATATATTATTCGTTTATTTTAATTGCAATAATATCAACTTTTTTTACTTCCTGCAGAGGCAGCTTAAACATAACTGACTTCCCTTCTCAATTTAAATCAGGTGAACACAACTTATCAATCTATCATGATGGAAGAACCAGAACATTCATTCTTCATCTTCCCCCGCAGTATAATGAACGCACTCCACTTCCAATGATTATAATATTTCATGGAGGAGGCGGTAATGCCGATGGTGCTCTAGATATGACTCTTATGAGAGAAAAATCGGATAAGGAAGGATTTATTGCACTTGCACCAAACGGAACGGGAAGATTTGAAAATAAGCTTTTAACATGGAACACAGGTAACTGCTGCGGTTATGCTTTTGAAAATAATGTTGATGATGCTGGTTTTATCAGGACATTAATTGATACATTACAGCAGGTCGTAAATATTGATGCTGCCCGTATATATGCAACCGGAATATCTAACGGTGGTATGATGTCATACCTTGTTGGGTGTAAATTACCGGATAAGATAGCTGCAATTGCACCTGTAGCCGGTGCAATGAATTTTGACTGCACTTCTTCAAATCCGCTTTCTGTGATAATTTTTCATGGTACCGGTGATGAACATGTTTTATATTATGGAGGTGAATCACCAAAACAAATTGGAAAGAACAAACGTATCGATAAACCTGTCAGTTATGCAGTAAATTTCTGGGTAAAGAATAACGGATGTGATACAATTCCTGTGAAGGAAGAAATGAGTAATATAATTAAAGAAACTTATTCACATGGGAAAAATAACACAGATGTAACTTTATATACAATTAAAAACGGTACACACAGCTGGCCGGGAGGTAAACGCGGCTGGTTTGGAGGTGATAAGCCAACTGAAGAAATTAATGCTACAGATTTGATATGGGAATTTTTTAAAAATGTACATATATAGCGACTTTATTCTTCCCTATTCGGCATATCTATTCTGCGGTAAATATTATTATTTGAATAATAAACTGTACCTTTGTTATTTTCAATTAGTGATTAATTTTTATTTTGTAGGATTTTGCCTACAATATATATCTCAAATATCCGACAATACAAATACCCTGCCTCATATTTATAATACAACTAGTTAATGTACGTGAGTTTATAATTTCATTTTTATTATTTTTTACTAACAGTAAAGTGCTTAAAGTGCTTGTAAAATGTAATATCTTTACATAAACTTGTATTTGCAATAAGTACAGCTGTGTTTAGTGTTATTCACTTCTTTATTACTGGTTTAATTAAGGTTTTATTTTATTTGTACATACTTTTTATAAACAAAAATATTTAGCGATGAAAATAACAGTAACAGTAGTTTTTCTATTTATTATTTTTAATTTTTCATATTCAAAAAATGTTATCACTTATCTTGACCCTGTACCGGATGCCGGATATGTAAGCATTGGGAACAATATAGTAATTGGGTTTGAAAAACCGACAACATTAAGCAAAGATAAACTATTAAAATGTATATTTGTAAATGGAACTAAAAGTAATATGCATACCGGTTCAATTATTATAACTTCCGATAATAAGAAAATAATATTTACACCGGATACCCCGTATCAATATGGAGAAAGAATTGATATAACAATAAAAGGTGAATTACTGAAACTTATATCAACAAATGAAAAAGAATATACGTATTCGTTTTATACGTCTGTCAGAAAACCCGATTGGAATGAATTAAACAATATAAAGGAAGAATTCCAAATCCAAAACATAAATAATGACAATATAATGGATGTACCACAATTGACTGTTTTGGTAAATAATAATCCCTCCGATGGATATTTGTTTTTAACTCCATATAATTCACTTTCATATCTTGTAATAACAAATAAAAACGGAATTCCTTACAGGGTTGATACCAAACTGCAGTTCTGCGGCGATTTCAAGAAACAAAAAAATGAACATTACACTTATTTTAACGGTCAAACTGTTAAACACTATGAGCTTGACAGTTCTTTTAACACTATTGACTCATTTTATTGCGGTAACGGTTACACGACTGATATTCATGAATTATTGGTTTTAAATAACGGACACGCATTGATAATGGCATATGACCCTCAAATTGTTAACATGGGACCTATTGTACAGGGCGGTGATACAGCTGCAGTGGTCATTGGATTAATAATACAAGAGGTTGATAAATATCACAATGTGGTATTTCAATGGAGAAGCTGGGATCATTTCGAAATAACAGATGCCCTTCATGAAAACCTGTTAGCTCATAATATAGATGCTGTTCACGGAAATTCAATTGAAGTAGATAATGACGGAAATATAATTATATCATCGAGGCATTTAGATGAGATTACAAAGATAAACCGTTCAACGGGCAGTATAATCTGGCGCTTTGGGGAAATTAATAATCAGATTAATTATTTAAATGATTCCATTCCTTTTCATTATCAGCATGCTGCCAGAAGAATATCTAATGGCAATTTAACATTGTATGATAATGGTAACTTCCATACTCCTCATTATTCCAGAGCAGCAGAATATCATCTGGATGAAGTAAATAAGACTGCAGAGCTTGTGTGGCAATATGTACCAAATCCTATCATATTCGGCAACTGGGGTGGTTATGTTCAGCGTTTACCGGGTGGAAATACATTAATTGGCTGGGGTGGTACTATTCCGACTGTTACAGAAGTAGATTCAAATGGCACAGTTAAGTTCGAGGCTTTATATGCCGGCGGTATTTACTCTTATAGAGTGTATAAATTCTCATTAAGCGGAATACCTGTACAGGCAGGAAATGGACAATCTGTTACACCTGAGTCCTTTAGTTTAGAACAAAATTATCCTAATCCTTTCAATCCATCAACAAAGATTGAGTTTAATGTCGCTAAATTATCTTTTGTAGAATTATCAGTTTTTGATATTACAGGAAGAGAGATTAAAAAAATTGTTTCCGAAGTTAAACAACCGGGAAATTATACAGCAGTATTCGATGGTTCTAATTTATCCAGCGGAATTTATGTTTACAAATATACATCAGGTAACTATTCTGAAACCAGAAAAATGATTTTACTTAAATAGTGACATATGTCCCCTCAAAAAACTAAATTAATAATTAATTTAGTAAGAGAAATAATAAAGGAGGGGCAAAATGAACGATCAATTTGAAAGACACACACAAAAGACATCAGAGGGA
>RPQH01000118.1 GCA_003820375.1 Ignavibacteriota bacterium | reverse complement strand
TGACACTAGTGCCGAAATAGTTTGTTAAGTTTGTTAAGTTTGTTAAGTTTGTTAAGTTTGTTAAGTTTGTTAAGTTTGTTAAGTTTGTTAAGTTTGTTAAGTTATAGGACAATGGTAGTTCGATACCTCACCCCCAGCCCCTCTCCTAAAAGGAGAGGGGTGATTCGATTGATTAGGAATTCTGCTTGCCTGCCTCTGGCAGGAAGGGATGATATTATTATGGCAAGCTTTGCAAGAGAACAAAAGAATTCCGAAGGGATGACATTATGGTAGCAGAATTTATCCGATACGAAAAGAATCCCGAAGGGATGACATTATGGTAGCAGAATTTATCCGATACGAAAAGAATCCCGAAGGGATGATATTATTATAGCAAGCTTTGCAAGAGAACGAAAGAAATCCCGAAGGGATGATATTATTATAGAAAGAACAAGAATAACGATTTCAACACATAGTGACTTAACAACAGCAGATAAATTAAAATAGAAAAAAGAATTCTTCATAAATGCCATCTCAAAACAACAGGTCATATCCTAAAAAAAACTTAGGCCAAAATTACCTTAAAGATGAAAACATCTGCAGAAATGTTGCCGATGCCTTTATCATTAAACAGAACGATATTGTTTTGGAAATTGGCGCAGGTGAAGGTGCATTAACAAAATATTTAACCGGTAAAACAAATCATCTTGCTGTTGTTGAGCTGGATAAAAGAAATGTTGAAATATTAAAATTTAAATTCCCTGGGCTTAAAATAATCCAGGGGGATATTTTAAAAACGGATTTCAAAGAAATTGCAAACCTGTTCCCAGCCGGTAAGTTAAGAGTAATAGGAAATATCCCCTACTACATTACAAGTGAAATATTATTTAAGCTCATTGATAACCGGGATATAATTTCCGATGCACAGATAATGATGCAGGAAGAAGTTGCCCAAAGATTAGCTGCAAAACCAAACAGCAAAACATACGGTATATTGTCAATTTTAGTCCACGTTTATTCACAGCCTGAATTATTATTTAAAGTAAGTGCCAATTGCTTTTATCCCAAACCGAATGTTGATTCAAGAGTAGTGCATGTTAACTTCGAAAAGAACCTGACTGACAGGATATTAGATATCAATTTTTTCAAAAAGTTTGTAAAAACATCATTCGGAACAAGAAGAAAGACATTAAGAAACTCTTTAAAAAATATGGGTATTGATACTAATACGCTAAACCTGGATTTTGATTTTATCAGAAGAGCTGAAACACTCAGCGTTGATGAATTTATTAAACTGTCGAATACCATTTACCAACAAGTAAAGCTGAAACAAAAATAAGTGCAGAATTTAAAAGATAAGATATTTAAGGCTAAAGAATTTGAAGAGATTAAGACAGCAGCAAATACTTTTATAACAGGTATAAGCGGGTCACTGAAAAGCTTTGTGGTTTATGACATCTTTGATAGGTTGAATAACCAGGTAATATTCTGCAGTACTGACCAAACTTCTTTATTCAAGCTTAAAGACGACCTTAATGTAATAAATGGTACTGAGGTTGCTTCAATCTATCTGAATAATTATGATGAGGAATTTGAATCCGAGGTCTCCCCATTGTCTTCTACTTTAAGAAAGCTTTCTTCCGGCGAAAAATTTATCTTAATGATAGAGCCGTCTGTTCTTGAAAAATCAATTATTACAGAAGAAAGCTTTAAATCGAATATCATTTCTATAAAGAAAAATGAAGATTACGGCTATGATACACTTCTTGAAAAGCTGAAAGAGTTTAATTTTAACAGGAAAAATGTTGTTGAAGAAGAAAATGATTATGCAGTAAGAGGCGGCATAATTGATATTTTTCCTGAAAACCTGAACCAGCCTGTAAGAATTGAATTCTTCGGAAATGAAGTTGAATCAATTCGTGAATTTGACCTGACAACTCAAAGGTCTATCTCGCAGTTAAGCAGTGTGGAGATACTTCCTTCACTTGATGAGTTTGAAAATATTCAGTCATCATCAAACAGGCTGATAAATTACATTAAAGATAACCAGCTTTTACTGCTTGATGAACCTGACCTGTTAAAAAAAGAAAATGAAGAAATTTTCAACAGTTTATTAAATTATAACAGGTCATATTTTTCTGTTTTCCCGCTTGCAAAATCCGATTCAATAACAAATAAAGAAAATATTTATGAGGTATCATTTAAATCTTCCTCACAGCCTCCGTTCCATTCTAATATCAAGCTGCTTTATTCAAACCTGAAAGAGCTTTGTGAAAGAGATTATGATATTCATATAACAGCAACAGATGATTACCAGACTAAGAGAATAAGAGAATTAATTGAAGATATTGATGAAGGAAATATTTTAAGCAATATTTCTTATTTTGACAATTCGGTTCATGAAGGCTTTGTTTTACCCGCTGAAAAAATTGCAGTATATACAGAGCATGAAGTATTTGAAAGATATTTCCGTGCAGCTAAAAGAAGAAGGAAATTTGCGGGTATTACATTCAGGGAACTGAACAAAATAAATTTTGGTGATTTCATGGTTCACCAGACTTATGGAATCGGAAAGTATGCAGGCCTGAGAAAAATTAAAGTAGCCGGAGTTGAGCAGGAAGCAGTTAAGCTTCTTTACCAGGAAAATGATGTCGTATTTGTTAACCTCAATTCACTCAACCAGCTAAAAAGATATTCAGCACAGGAGGGGCATGTTCCAAAGCTGAACCGGCTTGGCGGCAGTGAATGGGAAAAAGTTAAAGCCCGCACAAAGAAAAAGATACAGGATATTGCAAAAGACCTGATATTGCTTTATTCGAAGAGAAAAAATTCGAAAGGCTTGCGGTTTTCGCCTGATACAGTATGGCAGAAGGAACTTGAAGCAAGCTTTATTTATGAAGATACACCCGACCAGATATCGGCTACCGATGCAGTGAAAATTGACATGGAATCCGATTACCCGATGGACAGGCTTATATGCGGAGACGTGGGTTTTGGAAAAACGGAAGTTGCCATTAGAGCGGCATTCAAAGCTGTGATGGATAATTTACAGGTCGCGGTTTTAGTGCCAACTACAATACTTGCAGAACAGCATTATAATACATTCAAAGACAGGTTATCTAACTGGGCAGTTGAGGTTGAGCATCTATCAAGATTCAAAAACAAAAAAGAGCAAAAAGAAATTCTTGAAAAGCTTGTTGATGGAAAAATTAATATTATCATCGGGACACACAGGTTACTTTCCAAAGATGTGGATTTTAAAGCATTAGGATTATTAGTCATAGATGAAGAGCAGAGATTTGGCGTTAAGGCAAAAGAGAAGCTCAAGATGATGCGTGAAAATATTGATGTATTGACATTAACGGCAACACCGATTCCGCGTACACTAAATTTCTCGCTTCTTGGTGCAAGAGACCTGTCGATTATTAATACACCTCCTAAGAACCGCCAGCCGATTCACACGGAAATTATTAACTTCGATAAAAAATTAATTTCAAATGCAATTGTACGTGAATTGCACCGGAACGGTCAGGTATATTTTGTTAATGACAGAATTTCAAAGCTTGATGAGCTGGCAGATATAATTACAGATGCAGTGCCTTATGCAAAAGTTGCAATTGCTCACGGGCAAATGACACCGGTACAGCTTGAAAATGTAATGATGAAATTCCTTGAGAAGAAGTACAATGTATTGGTTTGCACAAAAATAATTGAATCGGGACTTGATATACCTTCAGTAAACACAATCATAATCAACAGGGCTGACAATTTTGGCTTAGCAGAATTATACCAGTTAAGAGGCAGGGTCGGCCGCTCAAATATTAAGTCATATGCTTATCTTGTCACTCCGCCGCACAGCACATTAACCAAGCAGGCAATCAGGCGGCTTCATGCATTGGAAGAATTTACCGAGCTTGGCTCAGGATTAAATCTTGCATTAAAGGACCTTGAAATTCGCGGGGCAGGTAATTTACTCGGTAAAGAGCAAAGCGGATTCATTGCGGAGATCGGTTTTGATATGTATATGCAGATACTTGATGAAGCGGTTACTGAACTGCGTGATTCAGAGCTTGGTGCGGTAATACCTGAACTGATTCCGAAGGATAAAACCAAGGCGGCACAACGTGAAGTTTCAATTGAAACAGATGTCAGCATATTAATTCCCGAGTGGTATATTGAAGATGAAAATGAAAGATTGATTATTTACCAGCGGTTATCAAAAACAAATTCTCCCGGTGAATTACAAACTATTAAAGAAGAAATGCTTGACAGGTTTGGTAAATATCCCGATGAGGTTATTTCGCTGTTCAAGTTTGTTGAAATGAAAATAGCTGCTTCCACATCATACTTCGATAAAATTACAATCTTCGGAAAAACCGCAGAGCTGTATTTTGACCTCAGTGAAAAGACAGGAAAATTTTCCGATGAGATATTCGGAAAGATTGCAAATTATATTTCATCGGGCAATAATAATTTACGATTCATGCAAACAAAGAAAACCCTCATGCTGCGTTACTCACTGAATAATACAAACAATGAAAAGCTCCATGAAGTGAGAGAGGTGTTAGAGACAGTGAATGGGTTATAAAAAAATTATGATATGCTGCTACATCTTATTATAGTAGTAGGGTATTGATTATAAAGAAGTTACAGTATCAAATATATTGTAACTTTGCAAATTATTTATTATTTTGATACCATAATAGGCTATGTGTTAATCCTGAACTACTGTATCAATTAACTTACTGAATATCCTCAACATTTCTCACAACGCATAGTTTAAATCTCAATAGAAATAAACTTAAAACAATAAGCGATTATTACTAATTTCTTCATAAAAAACAAACTGTAGAACCGGTAATATTCAAACTAAAAGCTATGATTCATATGTAACAATGAATATCCCGGTAAATGATCCATTAGTATGGAATACTCTTGTTGATAATATGAAATCAATTTATAAAAAACCTTAATCACTGCATGGAATCATCTTGAACCAGTTGAGCTTTATCAGAAAAAAGATGAAGCTAATGAAATAAAAATGAACTCCGGATTTATAAAAAATTAATTTTTAATAATCATGATGCCATTTTTAAAATTATTCACAATTTCAGTTTTATCAGTTTCATTTATTTGTAACTCAACTTTTGCACAGAAAAGCAAGAAAAACAATCAATACATTCCAACATATATTTTACAATTTACAGGAGGGGCTTCAGTTCCCTTAATGGATTTATCGGGTAATTGGCCATCAGATATGTCTAAAAATCCTATTCCATATTTTATGAGAACCCCCGGTTTCAACCTTGGAATAAACTCTAAACTATTCCCCCGAGTTAGCAATTGGGGAGTTACAGCAAGTATTTCATTAACCCTATTTAGTACAAGTAACCTTAAAGATACTACCTTTCCCACTGGACAAGGATTGTTTAATTCTTATAGTTTAAATTTTCTTAGTGGAACAATAGGTTTCGAGTATAGAGGCGTTTCACATTCTGTTATTCCGTTTATCGGTATTGAATTAGCAACCAATTATCTATGGGGAAGAGCAAACTATAAAGGAAAAACATTGACCATGAAAGGTACTGAAAGATTTGGATTAAATTCTGGCGCAGGTTTGGATATTAGATTAAACAATAAATATGGAATTGTAGTAGGAGGTAAATTTTCACTGCTCAATCTGCGTGGCAGAAATACAGGTGAATTTTCGAGTTCAGGAGAATATTCAATAGTTGATGCACCAGCCGGGGGCTCTGACGCAAGAACAATGGCAAGTGCAAATTTTTATATTGGTCTATCTTATTATGTTCACTCTGTTAAAGTAAAACATTCAAAAAAATAAGGGAATTAAAGATGACAAATTGCTTTATGCTTTATCGAAATTATCCCAATCCCTTCAATCCATCAACAAATATTAAATTCGATATCCCAAAATCATCTGATGTCAAATTAATCATTTACGATATAGCAGGAAGAGAAATAACTAAACTTGTGAATGAAATGTTAAATGCTGGAAGTTATGAAGTAAGCTGGGATGCCTCAAATTATACTAGCGGCGTATATTTTTATAAATTAATTTCTGAAAATTATATTGATACAAAGAAAATGGTTCTTATAAAATAAATTTTAAAAAATAAAAAAATGGAAAAATCATTTAGTCTCTCCATCTTACTTTTAATAACATTAGTTGTATTTGCAATTTTTTATAGTTGTTCCGATAAAAACACGCCAACTAATCCGAGTACAAACCAAACAACACTCGTTGGGAATTGGTCTGTAGAACAAGTACAAATGGTACAGGCACCTAATGTGGATTCATCCATCTCATGGAAACAAGCATTGGTTCCATTTGGGAATGTCCAGGCAAACACTGTAGGATACTGTAATGTCGAATTTAAATCTGATGGAACATGGAATTTGACAGGTAATATTACAAACCCGACAATTCAAGTACTAATTCATGGATTTACATATGGATCATTATATGCAGCGGGTGGCACATATACTTCAAATTCTAGCACTTATGATATTACTTTTGTAGTCACTTATTTCTCTGGTTCTAATGGATCCGACATAATAGGTTCTGGAACTTACTCTTTGAGTTCGAATCTGGTTATAAATTTAAATCTTGCAAATAATGAAAAATGGAAAATCACACTTAAGAAGTAAAATATTATTGAAACAAAAAATAATGAAATTAATTAAATAATATTTTACAAACTTAAAAACATCACTTATGAAAAAATTAATATTTTCAATTTTCGTAATTATTCTTTTCCTTAATCTTAGAATAATCTTTTCTCAAGGCATACAGTTTACAGTAGGAAACTGGCAATCGATTAAGGAAAAAGCTTCAATTGATAATAAAATTATTATGGTAGATGTATTTACTGACTGGTGCCAACCATGCAAATGGATGGATGAAAATGTTTTTAAAAATGATACTACGGGTGAATTTTACAATGCTAATTTCATATGCTGGCATATTGATGCAGAAAAAGGTGAAGGTATAGATTTTTCAAAAGAATATGGAGTGGACGTGTATCCTACTATACTTTTTATTGATGCAAACGGTAAAATGCTTCATAAATCAGCCGGGGCAATGCCGGTATTTCAATTCAAAACATTGGGTGAAACTGCTTTGAACCCGGAAATTAGACTCTCTGCTTTACAAGATAAATATAATAATGGAGAGCGAAGCTTAGATTTTTTATCCAATTATTTGAAATCGTTAAGAGCTTCTCATTCACAAATGGATAAGATAGTTATTGAGTATTTTGAGCTTCAGGATAAGGATAAATGGATTTCAAAAGAAAACTTTGATATTATTAATGATTATCTGTTTACTACTGATAATATTGTTTTTGAACACTTCCTGCAGAATAGGAAAAATTACATAGTTCTTACTGATTCTGTAAAAGTAAATAACAAAATAGCTGCAGTATGTTTTGATGAGGCGTATCAAAATGTAAATAAATGGACTGAAAATGATATGCTCGATTATTTAAAAAAACAAGAAAGCAAAGGGGCTTATTTTTCCGATAAATTCAAATCGGATGTTAAGCTTAATTTTTTTGAAATAAAAAAAGACTGGAATAAATATGCGGTAACTGCATCCGAATATGTTGATAAGAAATACATTGATTACAATGATAAAATGTATGCCTGGATGATGCTTAATAATTTTGCATATACTTTTTACACAAATATTAACGATAAAAAGTTATTAAAGAAAGCACTGGGATGGACAAAAAAATCGATTGAATTGGATGAAAACTATTACAACCTGGATACATATGCCTCACTATACTATAAACTCGGTGATATGGAAAATGCTAAGAAATATTGCGAGAAAGCAATAAAGAAAGCTAAGGAAACCGGTGATGACAGTTCTTCATCTCAGGAATTACTTGAAAAAATAAAAAAAATGGATTAAAAAATATTCTTCAGAACTATCAAATAAAAATATGAAAAAAATAATTTTCACCATCACCGTCCTTCTAATCAGTGCATTTTATTGTTCCAACTTATACGCACAGGAAGACACAACAAAATGGGAATATTTCAAAATTAATGTAACCACTTCCGATGATTCACTTTTCATAAAGCTTCAGGAGGATATGGGCATTGATCCACTTCTACCTGCTTATACAATTTATGTAGATGTTAGAAAAACGGACCTTAAAAATAAATTCATTGTTTTGGGAGATATAAATGATGAAAGCTCTATGAAATTTGCATGGAACAGGTTCCGTGAAGAAGTTCAAAAAGGTTTATTGAACTGGAAGAAACCAAATAAAATAAAAATAGAATAATAAATATAAAATATCTTATTGCAGCTGAAATACTGGTGTTTTCTTGAAAAATTCCTTCAACATCTTTTTCCCAAACGGCCCCACAGGGAACTAGGGAAAATTTGGGAAAGAGATGTAGGGGATATATGAAAAATTTGGTATAAAAGTAATTTTTCTATATTAATTCCGATGACTCCCGAACTCTTAACTCACGAATTCTCAACTCCCGAACTCACAACTCCCAAACTCTCAACTCCCGAACTCACAACTCCCAAACTCTCAACTCACGAACTCTCAACTCCCGAACTCTTAACTCACGAACTCTCAACTCCCGAACTCCCCGCCTCTTTCCTGAAACTTTTCACCCTTCCGCAAAATTATGTATTAAAAATTCTGCAATTGATTTTTATTATAGGTTGAAATATTTTACCGCATGAACTTCTTACGAATTGTCATATTAGCATCAATAACTGCTCTCACGATTACTCTATCTCCCGCTCAATATGTTGATTTCGGGAGAAATAAGGTCCAGTATAACAGCTTTGACTGGCATACTCTCTCTACCGAACATTTTAAGATATTCTATTATCCTGAAATGAAAGAACTTGCTGAAATAGGCGCTGCTTATGCCGAAGACGCTTATAGGATACATCAGCAGGATTTTAATTACTCTTTAATAGATACCGTTCCAATAATATTTTATTCAAATCCAACGCATTTCAGGGAAACAAATACAACACCCGGATTAATACCTGATGGTGTCGGCGGATTTTTTGAATTTATCAAAGGAAGAGTTGTTATCCCCTTTGATGGTTCCCTCGGCAATTTTAAACATGTAATAAAGCATGAGCTGACTCACGTATTTATGACTGCTAAAATCGGGAATGTGCTCAGAACTCACAGGCAGAGCTCTGACAGGATGCCGCCTTTGTGGTTTACCGAAGGACTTGCTGAATTATGGTCGAATGATGAATGGGATGCTACTGCTGAGATGGTCATAAAAGATGCTGTTTTGAACGGCTACATGGCAGGTTTAGCTGACTGGGAAAATTTCTATGGCACATTTTTCATGTACAAGATGGGGCAAAATGCTCTGCAGTATATACGCGATACTTATGGTGCTGAAAAAATCCTTTTACTTATTGAAAATTTCTGGATGAATGAAAATTTCTCAGCCGTGATGGAAAAAACTATCGGTAAAAATTATGAGGATTTTGATAATGAGTGGCTGTATCATTTAAAGAAAAAATATTACCCCGACCTTTCCAAACAGGATAATCCTTCCGCAGGAACAGAGAAAATATTCTCGGAAGGTTTCGGGCATAAACCTGCTTATTATAATGATGGGTTAAGAGAAGAAATTTATTTCATCGGGAACAGAACAGGTTATACAAGTATATATAAAATAAATTTAAAAGATGAAAGAAGAAAACCTGAGCTTGTACTTGAAGGAGAAAAGACAGATGAGTTCGAAGAATTCCATTTCTTCCGGTCAGGTTTGGATATTTCATCGACAGGTATACTTGCATTTACCACAAAGAGCGGTGAAAGCGACGCCCTGCATCTGTACAATGTAAGAACAGAGGAGATTATAACTAACTATCATTTTAAAGATGTTGTGCAGATTGGTGCCCCTTCGTTTTCATCCGACGGGAAACAAATTATATTTCCGGCACTTGATATGGGCGGTAAAAGTGACCTGTATCTTTTCGAAGTTAATACAAAGAAAATCACACGCCTGACAAATGACTATTATGATGACAGGGACCCAGATATTTCACCTGACGGGAAAACAATTGTTTTTTCTTCAGACCGCACTGCATATGGAAGCAGGAATAAATACAATCTTTTTCTTTATCATATAAGTGATAACTCAATAAGCTACTTAACAAGCGGAAACCAGGTTGATTTTTCCCCACAATTTTCAGAAGACGGACAGCGGATTGTATATACTTCTACTATAGGCAATATACAGAACATATGGTACCTCGATATATCAGGATACGGACAAACCGGCAGTGACGGGGGTGTGGTAATAAATAAAAGCATGCAATCAAAACAATTAACAAGCTTCACAACAGCAGCTTTTGACCCGAAATGGGTCAGTAAAGATAAGATTGTTTTTGCCGCTTTCGAAAACGGAGGTATAAATGTCAGAATGCTTGACAGTGTTGCTTCCGTTGTTGATACTCCAAAGAGTGTATTGAATATTTCCTACGACAGGAAAAATGAACTATGGTACGCAAACCGCATTAAAGGTGTTCCCAAGAAAAACGCATTAAAGTATGAAAAAGAATATTCAATGGATATTGCAACCAGCAATATTTCCAATGACCCGGTCTTTGGAACAAATGCAGGCGGCATTCTTGCTATGAGTGACCTGCTTGGAAATGACCAGTATTATTTTCTTATCTACAATAATTCGGAATCAGGTGAAGAATTATTAAAAAGCTTTAATATTGCCATTTCAAGGGTATCACTCGAAAAGAGATTAAATTATGCTTATGGAATTTTCCATCTGTCCGGAAAACGGTATGACTTCGGAGATGATTTTGCTTATTACGAAAGAACATTCGGCGGTTATTTTGCACTCAGCTATCCCCTGTCTTATTTCAGAAGAGTCGATGCAACCGTTTCTCTTGCTAATTCAAAGCGTGACCTTAGTGAAACAGGCTTAAACAGAAGAGCCCTGCTTTTAACAAATTCAATCTCATATGTAAAAGATAATGCAATCTGGGGACCAACCGGTCCGCTGGATGGTAACAGGTTTAATTTGACTTTAAGCTATACAACCGATATTCAATTCTCTAATGTAAATTATTATTCATTGGTTGTTGATTACAGAAGATATTTCAGAATAACACCATTGATAGCTCTTGCAACCAGATTTGAATATTTGATGAACGAAGGTAAGGAAGCAAGACGCTGGGTTATGGGCGGAAGCTGGGACTTAAGGGGCTATGACAGGTTTTCCATCAGGGGAAAAAGATTATGGTTCAGCAGTGTTGAGCTTAGATTCCCGTTAATAAATTTATTCGCTGTACATTTCCCGATGGGCATTAACTTCGATTTTCCATATATAAGAGGAGCTTTGTTTTTTGATGCAGGCAATGCATGGGATAAAGAATATAAACAAACTCTTGGCAGTGTTGGTGCAGGTGTCAGAATGAACCTGTGGAATGTTATAGCATTAAGATATGATTTTGGAAAGAGAATAGAGAATAACTTCAAGAATTTCCAGAAAGGATTTTTCAGCCAGTTCTTTTTTGGATGGGACTTTTAATCAATGACGAATGACAAATGACAAATGACGAGTGACGAATTGCCGGTACAGATTACAGATTACAGATTGCAGATTACAGATTGCAGATTACAGATTGCAGATTACAGATTGCAGATTACAGATTACAGATTGCAGATTACAGATTTCAGATTGGAAGATTACTGTCTGAATTGCAGATTACACTGATTATATATTGATGTCACTGATATACTGTTTTCTTTTCTTCTGTTGTATATAAATCATAATATACTATAACATATAGAGTATAAAAAAAAGAATGAAATTTTTATCTGTGCAATCAGCATAATCTGTGAAATCTGTGATTCAGACTACGCAAGCGTTAGCTTAAGATGACCGGAGAATTAATAATGGATAAGAGACAAGATGACCGGAGAATTAATAATGAATAAGAGACAAGGGGTAACATTTTTGATATTGAAGCATTGCAAATTACCTCAAGTGTTATTAAACAACTCTAATCTCTAATTTCCTTATTACCCCTTGCCATCTACAATTAACATCGGAAGAAGCTAAGGAAAGATAATTTCAGGATTTTTCTGACAGTAAATATATATATTTAAGTAAAATTTGCTATAAAATATTTCCTTGAAAAAGATAAGTTCTATTAGTAATATTGTATATTAGAGTGTTTATATAAGCGGGAATAGCTCAGTTGGTAGAGCGCAATCCCGCAAAGCGGGATTGATTTCGCGGATTCAAAAAAATAGATTTTTATATAAGCGGGAATAGCTCAGTTGGTAGAGCGCAATCC
>RPQH01000117.1 GCA_003820375.1 Ignavibacteriota bacterium | reverse complement strand
TGGACTCCGATGGAGCGTTAGCGGAAATCGGAGGACGGGGTGTGTCCTGAAATAAACCGGAAATACTTCAAGTATCACTTTAACTCTCCAACATCAGCGACAATTATTTGCTACCGGATTTTTCCCATAACGATAATGGTTAATGATATAGTGAATTTTTATTTTGATGAAAAAGTTGTGATTCCGGCTCAAAATCGCAAATTTAAATCAAAAATCTCACATCTCTGACGGCGTTATCTCCTTATACTGCAATGAGTTAACCCCTGTTTTTGAAATACGATGACCCAACTTGATACCAACTTGACCCCAACTCCGACACAACTTGAACCCAACTACGCACTGTTTTGAACCCAACTCTGATTTTTTGCCGGTGTACTACCACGCCAAGCCGCGAAGATCGCAAAGGTGAAGAATGAAGAATTGCAGGTTGAAAGGTTGGAAAATTGGAAGGTTGAAAAATTACAGGACAGTGTCATGTGTTAGTTTGATAATATGGATTAGCTTAGATTAATTGATGCATATGATAGGGAAAGAAAGAACTTAGATTAACAAAAATTCACCTGACGCAAGGGTTAGCTTAAGATGACTGGAAAATTTATAATGAGTGACAGGAAGTAGAAGATTCTGAAAGAGTGAAACGGGCTTCGGGAGGGTCACTGTAATAGGTACGAATATGTTTTTTTAAACGAGATTCTGTATTAACAACTTTAAGCTGATAATTAACCACGTACCTCTTGTCAACTGAACCACAGGCGTCCCTTTGGGACAATGAAAAGGATATTGAAAGTTGCTATGTGAGATTTTTGAATTACCCTCTTTCAAATAACAATTGATTCCCGTACTGCCAGTGCCTGACTGCAGCAGGCAGGCACTGACAGTACATTGCGCCGGTAGTTGTAGGACGAGTAACCTTTCCCTGTTGTTGGCTTGTCTGTTTTGTCAATTGTTTTCCCACCAACAACTAAATCAGCAGATAAATAATAAATAGAACCGCTATAAATTATGAGTGTATTTAAATCATCAATTATTAATAATGACTATTAATATATAACAAAAAAGCCCGGCGTTTCACCGGGCTTTAATTTAAATTGTATTTATTTTATAAGTACCATCTTCTTAGTATCAATTAACTCATTATCGATATTAAGTGAATAAAAATATACTCCTGATGCTAAATTGTTCCCATCAAATTTCACTGTTACAGTACCTGCGTTAAGCTGCTGATTATCAAAATATGTTTGTACTAATTTTCCGAGTATATCATAAACTTTTAAGCTTACTTTGCCTTTTTGAGCTAAACCAAATTTAAACTCCGTTACCGGATTGAATGGATTAGGATAATTTTGCCCCAGGAAATACTGAGAAGGAACAGAGTTCTTCCAGGTAATGCCAACAGGACCTCTCTGTAATTTTAATACATCTCCTAATTCTCCGACAACATAAGCAGTATCAATAGTTTTCGCAAATATCTTATATAAAATACCTGTACCTGCCGGTAGAAACTCCCATTCATTACCACCGTTTGTAGTTCTAAACACCATACCTTTGTTTACTAAAACAAAACCGTTGTTAAAATCCAGCCAGCTTGTTGATTCAAATTCATCATTAAACGGCATAACTACAGTATTGGCATTTTGCCATCCGTTAGTCGTCATGTATACATTCGAATTGCCGCAAACATAACCTGAATCTTCATTTAACATACTCATATCACGTATTAAATCTGTGATAGATTGATTTTGTGGAATCCAGTTTAATCCGCCATTAGTAGTTTTATGTATTACAGGGATACCACTAACACAGAAACCGGTATTCGGATTTATCATATCGGCTGCATAAATAAATTGACCCCATAAGGTAGTATCAGCCAGTGTTTGCTGTGTCCAATTTATGCCTCCATTTGTTGTGTGCCAGATAGAACCACCCGGAATATCGGAAATATTTGAAAATACCCAACCTGTATTTGCATTTACGAAATCTATATTATCTAAAAAAGTGCCGGGAATAGGTGTCGCCAGCGAATCCCATGATAGCCCGCCATTAGTAGTTTTTCTAATTGCTCCAAGTGAACCGCTTATATATCCGGTGTTATCATTTACCATAGAAATACTGTGATATCCGGCAGTAGACCCATTTACATTTTGAATTGCAAATGTTGTACCTCCATTTGATGAAAACATAACCTGGTCAAAATAAGAACCCGGAAATGTTGTTGACCCAACAACCCAAACTTTTCCCGTACCCGTCTGGCACCAAACATCAGAAAAAGTTGCCCTGCTTGTTCTGTAATTTTTTGCAGACCAATTTGTACCGTAATTAGTTGAAGAATTAAATATGCCATGAGAACCACCTGTAATAATAACTGAACCATTAACATCCATTGATAACCGGGCACCGGCAAAATGCCCCGGTATCATAAACTGTAAAGGTGTCCAGTTATCGCCTAAATTTGTTGTGACATAAATAATGCCTGTATCACCGCCCGCATATAGTTTTAAGGTTTGGGCTCCTTGTGTAATGAGAGAAATATCATCTAAATAGATACCATCACCATTAAAATCCTGGTGTTTAAATCCAATGTATATATTCTGACCGGCAAATGAATTCAAGCTTACTGAATATTTTGTCCACGCAGTTGAATCCGGATAGCCGGCTCCTTCAGCTAAATACAAAATTCTTGTTGTGAAACTTGTTAGAGCTGTATCGGTAGTTGATACCCTAACACATAATGAATCCGGTGGATAACCTGTGTATTCAGGTTTTAACCGGAATTCCAAAGTATCACCGGTATTTATCGAAAGCTTTGGAGTAATGAGCCAATCCAGTCCTCCATTTACTGTATCAGATTCATAAGTTATCCATGCACATCCCGGAGGTGAATGCGGAAACGCTGTAGTTCTTACCCAGTAGGTTGAATTACCAAATACATTGACTGCCTTCCATCCTGCAGGAGGAAATATTATACTATCAAAGCCCTCGAAGAAAGAGCTGCCTGATGATGAAACATCACCGTATAAACTATATAATATATATTTCGACCCGGTTGGTTTATTTATCCAGTTTGCTCCTCCGTTAGTTGTTAATTTAACCATACCTCCTGAACCGCAAACAAAACCGGTATTGTAGTTAAGGAAGTAAACATCTTTACCGTAAAGTTGAGTGGTATTTGAAATCCAGTTAACTCCTCCATTAGATGTAGTAATAAGATAATTCTGACCGGCTGCATAGATATGATTTATATCGAGAGCAAATATTCTACCCATACTTGTTGTTATACCTGTTGGAATAACAGTCCATGTTAAACCTGCATTAGTAGATTTTAAAATTGTGCCATAGCTGCCTGATATGAAACCGGTAGTACTGTTTATAAAATATATTCCTTCTAAATTAGTAGTAATTGGAACAGCGGCAGCGATAGAATCCCAATTTGCCCCCCCATTTGTAGTTCTTGCAATCCATCCTCTTGAACCGCATACTAAACCGGTATTCATATTAAAGAACCATCCACCGAGTAATCTTTTTCCTTGTCTTGTATATTGGTCTGTCCCCCCTGCATTAGTATAAATAGTCCAGTTAACACCTGCATTGGTTGTACACATAAAAGTACCATAATCTCCCGCAGCAACCCAGTTGTCAGGCGATAATGCTTTGACCCACATTATATCATTTCCCTGAGGTTTTGGATTTACCCATTTCCAATCCAGGTTTATTTGTCCGTATGAATTATTATAAACTAAGACTAAGATTAGTAAGTATATGAAAAGAAATAAATATTTTTTCATTTCATGGCCTTTCTTTGTAAAACAACAATAAGAAGAAGATTTTTTAAAGCTATACGGAGGAAATGCAGTAAAGTATAGATATTTTCAGAATTACAATATAAATAAATAGTTTTGCAAAAACAGTATAATTCTCCCATTGTTCCAATCATTTTCCCCACCATCCGTCCAATATTTTAAAGTAAAAAATTAATCCCCCTCTCCTGGTACAGGCGTCAAGTTAAGGAAAAGAGGATTCGAAATAGATAAAAGACAAGGGGTAACTGTATTAATAGACATATATTCAAATTCAGAAATAATCTTGATAAGCAACCCGGATTTATAATTCCTTCATTACCCCTTGCATACTTCAATTAACCGTCAATCTCTACCATAGCAACTGAAATTTGATGAATTATAAAAATATCCGGATATGTAAAAAGGATAATAATTAATCTCAAGATTCTGCGATAACTCTGTTTACTCGCAAAGGCATAAAGATAAGATGAGGAGATTCCATCTTTGTTTCTTGCATGATTAACGCTCAATTAATTATCATTCTATAAAAGGACAATTTTGATTAACCTGTGATATAAAAGATGGAATCTCTTCATCCTTAACTTGACGCCTGTGTGTTTACTCTTTGTTGAATTAAGATTGGCAAGGGGTAATAAGAAAATTAATGATTAGAGTTATTTATATGATATATACATAAATCGGGAAATAAGCATATCAATAATATTACCCCTTGTCTTTTATCTATTTCGAATTTTCTTTCCTTAACTTGACGCCTATGGCAGAATAGGAGCGTTTAAATTTTTAACTTCACGTTTAGGACGGATGTACCAACAACCGGAGTAAATTTAAATACCATCATTTCTATTGCTGTCATAATTCCATATAACTATATTTGCATATAAATATTAGCTTTGGCAAAAGAAAAAATATCGGAAATAGCATATTTAAAGAGTGTGGGTCCCAAGCGGGCTGAAGCATTTGAAAAACTCGGCTTTCATAAGATAACCGACTTGTTCAATGTTTATCCGCGTGATTATCTTTTTAATACAAAGATTGATAAGCTCAGTCAGTACATTGATAAGAACGTAGTGATATGTGCAGAAATAATGGATAAGCAAATGCCCCGCCGTCCTAATCACCCGACACGCCTGCTTGTTTCCGATGGAACAGGACGGCTTGCTGTTCTTATATGGGGGAATGCCTTCTACCGCGAAAAACAATTTTTGGTTGGCAATAAATATTTGTTCTGGGGTAAAGTGGGCTTTAATAATTTTGAAGGAATTGTCCAGTTCGACCTGCGTGACCACAAAAAGTATGAAGCAGGTGATGATGAATTGCTGAAGTACCCTTACATACCTATCTATATCCTTTCGCAGGAGCTGAAGAAAACATGGATAAGACCGCTTATACTTACAAAGATAATTTTTAATGCAATAAGAAAATGCAGCTCTGATATTCACGAAAATCTCTCACCGGAAATAAGAGATGAGAATGGATTGCTTGAACACAAAAAAGCATTGCTCCGCCTGCATTTCCCAATCAACCTGGAAGATGTTGAGATGTCGCGTCAAACTCTTGCATTCGAAGAGCTGTTTTATCTGCAGTTGATAATGGCATTAAAGAAAAGGAAAGTAGAAAACCAGGAAACAGGAATTGTATTTGAAAAAACCGGTGTAAGGGTAGAAAAGCTTTTCCATGAGCTTTTAGCATTTGAATTAACCGATGCACAGAAGCGTGTGATAAGAGAAATTCGCGCCGATATGAAAAAGCCGAAGCCTATGAACCGTCTTTTGCAGGGTGATGTCGGAAGCGGGAAAACAATTGTTGCTGTATTTGCCATGCTTGTTGCCATTGAAAACGGCTACCAGTGCGCATTTATGTGCCCGACTGAAATTCTTGCAGAGCAGCACTATAAAGTATTAAAATCATACTTCGATAAGCTGGATGTGAATGTGGTTCAATTGGTTGGCGGTCAAAAGAAAAAAATGCGTGAACAGATATTGCAGGATATTCGGCTTGGTAAAGCTAATGTTATTGTCGGTACCCATGCATTAATTCAGGAAGGCGTTGAGTTTAAGAACCTTGGCTTTATTGTAATTGATGAACAGCATAAGTTCGGTGTTATGCAGAGAGCACGGCTGCGTGAAAAATCGTCGCAAAACGGGTTGAATCCCGATGTACTTGTTATGACTGCAACACCTATTCCCAGAACATTATCATTAACAGTATATGGTGATTTGGATGTATCCGTAATAGATGAGCTTCCCAAAAACAGGAAAGAGATTAAAACCGTGATTCGAAGGGAATCGAACAGGGAAGATGTTTATAGCTTTGTCAGGGATGAAGTTAAAAAAAGAAGACAGGTTTATATTGTTTACCCGATAATCGATGAATCCGAAAAGCTTGATTTGAAATCAGCTAAGGCAAATTATGAAATATTGAAAAAAGATGTTTTTCCTGATTTGAGATTAGGGCTGGTTCACGGAAGATTATTCTGGTATGAAATTGATGATACAATTGAAGATTTTAAAAACGGCAAGCTTGATATACTTGTAACTACAACTGTAATAGAAGTAGGTATTGATATTCCCAATGCATCATTAATGATAATTGAAGAAGCACAACGGTTTGGTTTATCTCAGCTTCACCAGTTAAGAGGCAGGGTAGGCAGGGGAACGGAACAATCATACTGCATTTTACTGGCAGACCGTCTTGACGATACATCACGTCTCCGGCTTGATACAATGGTTGAAACCACAGATGGCTTTAAGATATCAAATGTTGATTTGCAGATAAGAGGACCCGGGGAGTTCTTTGGTACAAGACAATCGGGTGAGTTAAAATTCACCGCTGCCGACCTGATAAAAGATGCACAGCTTCTGGATAAGGCAAGACACTCAGCTTTTAAGCTGATTGATGAAGACACACAGCTAAGAAAACCTGAACATGAATGTATAAGAGAGCATTTCTTTAAAGTTTATAAAGATTCATTGGGTTTGATAGATGTGGGGTAAATAATTTCGAATTTCGAATTGCCAATTGCGAATTGAAAAACTTGAACCTCAGAATAACCATGATTAATCAGATTACCATGATTTTTTAATCTGATAAATCTGACTAATCTGATGAATCTGATAATTCATCATTCAATTCGCAATTGGCAATTCGAAATTCGAGATTAAATCATTTCGTCAATCCCGCAGAGCCGCCTGCCTGCTGCAGGCAGGGATTTCCGAAATAATCTTAGCAGATTATTTCGTCAATATCATCTTCTTCGTTTCTTTATAATCACCTGCTTCAATTCTATATAAATATATTCCGGAAGATAATTGAGAAGCGTTAAAATCTACATTGTAAGTGCCAATGCCTAATGCTTCATTATTAATTAAGACTGCGGTTTCTTTACCAAGCACATCATAAACTGCAAGCTTGACAATTCCTGTTTTTGGTAAGCTAAAAGTAATATTTGTAACCGGGTTAAACGGATTAGGATAATTTTGAGAAAGCTCATACCCTTTTGGTACACTGCTGCTTATTTGTTTTATACCTATACCGCCGCCATCACCTGTTTTTAAAATTTTACCACCGTTACCTGCAATATATCCAACATTTGTATTGACCATAAAAATGCTCAGGAAAAATAAAGTCGTATCACCGCTGGGCTGTGTATCCCACGTCATACCGCTGTTTGTGGTTATCCTGATTTTGCCTGACGGACCTGCACCATACACAATATTTGAAGTTACAATTGCGAGCTCGCTTAAACCACCGGTATTGCCCGGTGAAGTAACCGCAAGCCAGTTATTGCCGCCGTTTGATGTTCTGTACACTTCTTCTATTAAGCCAAGAGTTGTGAAATAGCCGTTGTTCATATCAGAGAATACAATACTGCTGATATAATTGTTTGAGCCGGTAATTTGCTGTGTCCAGTTATTGCCGCCGTTTGTTGTTTTAAATATTGTTCCGGATGTTCCTGCAGCGATTACCAGGTTAGCGTCAAAAGCTTTTAATGTATTTAGATCAAATGCAGAAAGAGTTGTAACCACCCAGCTTGTGCCGCCATTAGTGGTTTTCGCAACTTTCCCTTCACTACCGCATGCATATCCTGTAACATCATTAATAAAATCGATAGCGTTTATTGTAGATATCCCCGGGATAGTCCCGGTAGTCCATCCGGCTCCTGCGTTTGTTGTCTTTACTACAATGCCGTTTGAACCCGCAGCATATCCTGATAGAGGAGAAGGAAAATCCACTGTAAGTAAAACCTGAGTTGTATTTGAAACCTGCTGTGCCCACACCATTCCGCCATTAGTCGTGAATAAAATTCTTCCGTTTGCTCCAACAACCCAGCCGGTTGTTTCATTAATAAAATAAATAGATTGCAGGTTATCTGTTACTCCTGATGTCTGTGTCTGCCATCCTGCCATTGATGCTGATGTTAAAAGCACCAGGACTAAAAAAATTGTGAATGTTATTAATTTCATGTTAATCTCCTTATTGAAAACATTTATAAAAATAGAGTTTATGCTTTATCTTGTACCGGTTTTAATTGATTTTATGTTAATCAATAAAACCGTTATTTAATTTCAAATGTAAAAGTGCATTCCCCGGAATATTCATTTCAGGAAATGCACTTTCTGCCGTTGTTGGTGTTATTCACCAACAACAATAAGTACCGGTGAGTTCGAATAAGTAGAGTATGGTACGTTTGTTAGGTTTATTAAGCATATCTCCCTGACTTCGTCAGGCAGACCGCGAAAGCAGGATTCAGCAGGTTCATTAAGTCAAAATAATTTACGAAAAAGCAGAGTTAAAACACCTGTACATTTTGCAGGGATACAGGTTTTAATGAAATTGCTCAATAAATATAACAATTGACGACTATATTTTGCATATTTTATATTCTTATTATTGACATAACTAAAACAATATTATATATTTAAGAAATTAATAGAATGGATAAATGAAATAAATTAACAATATACGAGCCCCCCCAAATAATTAACGACACATCCTGAAGGGGAGGAAAGACCCACGATGTTTATACCGCGATAATTTTTTTCATGAAAATAATTAAAATAATTTTTTTATGAAAAAAATTAAAACACTTCTGATAATACTTCTGATGGCTGCTGAAATAATACTGCTGAATGGAAATGTTTATGCACAAGTGAACCAGGAATGGGTGAGAACCTACAACAGTTCTTACGGAATAATTGTAAATGATATGGAAATAGATGCACTCGGAAATATATATGTAATTGGCACAATATGGACAGAAAATGAAAATACTAATTTCATTACAATAAAATATAATACAGCCGGTGTTCAACAATGGGTTTCAACTTACAATTGGCCGGGCGGAAACAGTATTGATGCTGCAATTGCTGTTGCTGTTGATAAATCTGGTAATGTTTATGTAACCGGATACAGTGAACAAACAGGATGGTTAACAGATGCTTACTGTACTATTAAGTATAATTCATCAGGTGTGCTGCAATGGACTGCAAGATATAAATATACTGAAAACATGTCAGATGACCCTTCTGCTATAGTAATAGGAAAAAATGGCGACGTATATGTAACAGGAACCAGTGAGACAGCATATAATAAATCTGATTATTGTACAATAAAATATGATTCTCACGGTGATTCCGTGTGGGTGAGAAGATATAACGGTGAGGCTGATAAGCGTGATCAGGCAAATGATTTATATGTAGATAAATTTGATAATGTATTTGTGACGGGAGGTGCTTTTGATGGCTATTACCACAGATCAACAACAATCAAATATAATTCTTTGGGGGAACAAGTCTGGTTGAGTAAAGTTAGTGGAGCAACATCTTCCGGTGGTGGGAAAATTGCCCTGGATACTTTAACAAATGATATATACATAAGTGGAGCAATAAATAATCCAGGTGATTATCTATTAGTAAAATACAATTCTTCGGGAGTACAACAATGGCTTAAAACATATAACAGTGCTGGTTATAATGACGACGATTATATCTGGGATATGGCAATAGATAATAATCATAACATATATGTTACAGGCATTAACTTTTCACCTGGAGCTTATACAACAATAAAATATAATTCAAATGGTGACACATTATGGAACAAAGTGTTTTTAAGAAATCAAAGCGAAATAACAAAACCACATTTGGACATTGATAAATATGCTAATGTTTATATAACCGGAAATATGTGGACAGGTTCAGAGTATGTATTTTCAAATATAAAATACAACACAAATGGAATACAAGAATGGTTAATGACATATCCTGGAGGAGGAGCAGAAATAAAAGTTAATACTAACCTTGATGTTATTGTAACAGGCAGATCGCCGGGAGTTATAACGACAATAAAATATTCACAAGTAGACGGTATTATACCAAAATCAACCGAAATACCCAATTCATTTTTTTTACAACAAAACTTTCCTAACCCGTTTAACAATACAACTGTGATTACATATAATATACAATATCCTTCGTACATTAGCTTAAAAATCTACAATATGCTTGGTAATGAAATTGAGAAACTTATTGAAGGGAAACAAAATCCGGGAACTTATCAAATTAACTGGAATGCAGACAAATATTCAAGTGGTATTTACTTTTACCAAATTATAGTAAAACCTGAAAATTATTTAATAAATATTATAACGGAAACTAAAAAAATGATTTTAACAAAATAAAGCAAAGAGTTTGTTGAAAATAAATTGAGGCAGACATGCCTGCCTATTGACATTGTCAAACAGACAGGCATTAGAAATTATGATTGCTCGCCAGCATATTTATAATTTCAATAAAGTTTAAAAACTTTATTGTCTGCCTCTCTTTATTTATGCAAATATAATATAAATAACAACAAAATAAAAAAGAAAGGGTTAATCATGAATAGGGTAAAAATTCTGTTTTTACTTCTTTTTTTTCAAATTCAGTTTTATGCACAAATTGTAGAAGATGATAGTACACAATACAGACGAATGGAATATTTTAGGGCAGTGTCAGGTTGGTCTTTCAAGTAGGAATGGATTTTAACACAAGTATTTTTATATAGACAAGAATAATCTCAACTACTCCCAAATAACCTGACACAATCAACATGTTTGAATCTATTGATTTATTACATTCAACCAGTATATTACCATTTATTATAATTTAATCTTTAAAACCTATAACTTATATTTAATCCGGGATATCAAGAAGAGGAAGAAAAATATTTGACAAGTTACAAAATCTTCATTTTATAACTACTACAATAACCGGTTTCCAAAAAGTATTTTCAGAAGGTAACTCATGGAGCGACATTTATTGCATGATAATTATTGATAACCTAAAAGCACGGCTAAAAAAATATTGTTCTAACTTAACTGCTTATTTAATTATACCGACACATCTGCATTTGATAATTTATACTCCTGAAGGAGAAAGTATATCAGATTTTATGAGAGATTTAAAAAGATATTCATCAAAAGACATTAGATCAAGACTCTATATTGATAAAAGAAATGATATCTTAGATGTATTCAAAAAGGAATCTCTAACAGGTGGTTATAAGGTATGGCAGGATAGATTTGATGATTATATCATTACATCAGAACATATGCTGGAAGTAAAGATGGGCTATATTCATGATAATCCAGGAAGAGCCGGGTTGGTAAAGGAAATAACCGATTGGAAATACTCGAGTGCAAGAAATTATTATTTGGATGATAACTCGATTATTGAAGTTGGTTTTCCGGAAGATTGAAATAATTCAATAGATTCAAACATGTTGATGGTGTCAGGTTATTTGGGAGTAGTTGAGATTATTCTTATCAATATAAAAATACAAACATTGCAATTTCTAACATTTTGAAAGACCAACCCGACACTGCCTTTAATCAACATAAATCTTCTTGAGTGACCTGCCAGGGGCAGGCAGGCACTGACAGTACGGGAAAATATGTTTTATCATAAAAGCAATGATGCACTTATTAAGTGTAGTCCGTTTTCTTACTCATCCTATGACTATATTAAATAAATATGTTTTAGAATTAAAGTAATGATGTACTTATTAAGTTTAGACATAGGATGAGTAAAAGAACCGGGGGCAAAAAATTCAGAGTTGGGTTCAAAACAGAGCTAAGTTGGGTTCAAGTTGTGTCGGAGTTGGGTTCAAGTTAGTATCAAGTTGGGTTATCGTTTTTCAAAAACAGGGGTTAACTAATTGCAGTATAAGCAGATAACGCCGTCAAAGATGTGAGATTTTTGATTTAAGATTTGCGATTTTGAGCCGGAATCGCAACTTTTTCATCTAAAAAAAACTTCACTATATCGTTAACCATTATCGCTATAGGAAAAATCCGGTAGCAAATTATTGTCGCTGTTGTTGGAGAGTTAAAGTGATACTTTAAGGTATTTCCGGTTCATTATCAAACACACCCCTTCCGCTTCGCTCCCTCCTCTCTCGAGAGGGGAATCCTTACCTCTTTATTTATCTATTGATTAAAATTGCTTAAAAAGCACTCTAAACACTCTATACACACTAAGCACTCTACACACTCTAAT